>NZ_LZJB01000351.1:0-20971 GCF_001666895.1 Mycobacterium sp. E3298 | reverse complement strand
CGCCGGCTCCGCCGCGCGCGCCAGCCCCGCCGTGGATGCCCCCGGCGGCCCAGCCGGCCGCGGCATCGGCGGACGGGCAGAACCCCACCCCGTTCACCGGCACGCCGCCGTTCGGGCCGCCCTCGTTCGTCCCGAAGACCGGCTCGACGGTGGGCGTGGCCCAGCCGATCATCATCAACTTCCCGGGAACGGTGGAGGACGCCGGTGCCGCGATCAACGCCGTGCATGTCTCGTCGGTGCCGCCGGTGCCGGGCAAGTTCTACTGGATGACCCCGACCCAGTTGCGGTGGCGCCCGATCAACTTCTGGCCCGCGCACACCGCGGTGACCGTCGACGCCGGCGGCACCGTGACCAACTTCCAGACCGGGGACACGCTGATCGCCACGGCCGACGACTCCACCCACCAGCTGACCATCACCCGCAACGGCACGGTGGAGAAGACCTTCCCGATGTCGATGGGCATGACGTCCGGCAATCACCAGACGCCCAATGGCACCTACTACGTGCAGGACAAGAAGGCCTCGGTGGTGATGGACTCCTCCACCTACGGGGTCCCGGTCAACTCGACCTACGGCTACAAGGTGACGGTCGAGGACGCGGTCCGCTTCGACAACGTCGGCGACTACGTGCACAGCGCGCCATGGTCGGTCGACGACCAGGGCAAGCGCGACGTCAGCCACGGCTGCATCAACATCAGCCCCACCAATGCCAAGTGGTTCTTCGACAACTTCGGCCCGGGTGACCCGATCGTCGTGAAGAACTCCAGCGGCGGCAATTACAAGAAGAACGACGGCTCCGCCGACTGGATGAACTAACCTCCCAGCCCGGCAGCCCCCGCAAGCGGGAGGTACCCCCAGCAAAATCGCCCATCCCGAAGAGGAATTGGGCGATTTTGTGTCTGCTCGCGAGTGTAAGTGGGGGCTTTCGCGGGGCGCGCGATTATGTATAGCATCATACATACTGCCGACCCGAGGAGCGCCGATGCGCAGTCCACGCGAGCGGATGGTGATCTCCGCCGCGCTGCTGATCAGGGAGCGGGGCGCCCACGCCACCGCGATCTCCGATGTGCTCGAGCACAGCGGCGCGCCGCGAGGCTCGGCGTACCACTACTTCCCCGGCGGCCGCACGCAACTGCTCTGCGAGGCGGTCGACTACGCCGGCGAACACGTCGCCGGGGTCATCGCCGAAACCGACAGCGGAGCTCAGCTGCTGGACACCCTGATCGACAAGTACCGCCGCCAGCTGCTCGACAGCGACTTCCGCGCGGGCTGCCCCGTGGTCGCGGTCTCGGTGGAAGCCGGTGAGGAAGACGGCGAACGCATGGCGCCGGTCGTCGAGCGTGCGGCGTCGGTGTTCGACCGCTGGACCGACCTGATCGCGCAGCGCTTCATCGCCGACGGGATACCGCGCCCGCGTGCCGCGGACCTGGCGATGCTGGCCACCACCGCGCTCGAGGGCGCGATCGTGCTGGCCCGGGTGCGCCGCGACCCGGCTCCCCTTGACGTCGTGCACCGCCAGCTACGCGACCTGCTGCTGGCCGAGGCGACCAGAAAGGACGTCCCGCGATGACCGGAGAATGGAAGTCCACCGCCTGCATCCTCTGCGAATGCAACTGCGGCATCGTCGTCCAAGTCGAGGATCGCCGGCTGGCCCGCATCCGGGGCGACAAGGCGCACCCGGCGTCGCAGGGGTACACCTGCAACAAGGCCCTGCGGCTGGATCACTACCAGAACAGCGGCGCTCGCCTCACGTCGCCGCTGCGCCGCCGCGCGGACGGCAGCTTCGAGGAGATCGATTGGGACACCGCGATCGTCGAGATCGCCGAGGGTTTCAAGCACATCCGGGACGCCTACGGCGGCGACAAGATCTTCTACTACGGCGGCGGCGGGCAGGGCAACCACCTCGGCGGGGCGTACAGCGGCGCCTTCCTCAAGGCCCTCGGGTCGCGCTATCGGTCGAACGCGTTGGCGCAGGAGAAGACCGGCGAGGCGTGGATCGACGGGCAGCTGTACGGCGGCCACACGCGCGGCGAATTCGAGCACGCCGAAGTGTCCGTCTTCGTCGGGAAGAACCCGTGGATGTCACAGAGCTTTCCCCGGGCCCGGGTGGTGCTCAACGAGATCGCCAAGGACCCGGCCCGGTCGATGATCGTCATCGATCCCGTCGTCACCGACACCGCCAAGATGTCCGACTTCCACCTGCGGGTGCGGCCCGGCACCGACGCGTGGTGCCTGGCCGCGCTGGCGGCCGTCCTGGTGCAGGAAAACCTTTGCAACGAAGCGTTTCTGGCCGAGCACGTGCGCGGCGCCGACGCCGTCCGCGCCGCGCTGCGCGAGGTGTCCGTGTCCGACTACGCACAGCGGTGCGGGGTCGACGAGGAGCTGTTGCGCGCGGCGGCCCGCCGCATCGGCGCGGCGGCCAGCGTCTCGGTGTTCGAGGACCTCGGGGTGCAGCAGGCGCCCAACAGCACGCTCTGCTCCTACCTCAACAAGCTGCTGTGGATATTCACCGGCAACTTCGCGAAAAAGGGTGGCCAGCATCTGCATTCGGCATTCGGACCGCTGTTCGGCCAGTTCTCCGGCCGCACGCCGGTGACCGGCGCCCCGATCATCGCCGGGCTGGTGCCCAGCAACGTCGTGCCCGAGGAGATCCTCACCGACCACCCGGACCGATTCCGGGCCATGATCGTGGAGAGCAGCAACCCCGCCCACTCGCTGGCCAACTCGGCGGCCTGCCGGGAGGCCTTCCAAGCGCTCGAACTGATGGTCGTCATCGACGTCGCGATGACCGAGACCGCCCGACTCGCACACTACGTGCTGCCCGCGGCCTCCCAGTTCGAGAAGCCCGAGGCCACCTTCTTCAACCTGGAGTTCCCGCACAACGCTTTTCAGCTGCGCCGGCCGCTGCTCGAGCCCCTGCCCGGAACGCTGCCCGAACCCGAGATCTGGGCCCGGTTGGTGCGGGCGCTGGGCGTGGTGGACGACGCGGACCTGCGGCCGCTGGCCGAGGCCGCCCAGCGCGGCCGGCGGGCCTACACCGAGGCGTTCCTCACCGCGACCGCGAACCCGACGGTCGCGAAGCTGCTGCCCTATGTCCTCTACGAGACGCTCGGGCCCACGCTGCCCGACGGCCTGCGCGGCGCGGCCGCCCTGTGGGGGCTCGCCCAGAAGGCCGCGCTGACCTATCCCGACGCGGTGCGCCGCGCCGGCCACGCCGACGGCAACGCGCTGTTCGACGCGATCCTCGACACCCCGTCCGGGGTGACGTTCACCGTCCACAACTACGAGGACGATTTCGCGTTGATCAGCCACGCCGATCACAAGATCGCGCTGGAAATCCCGGAAATGCTCACCGATTTGGCGGCCCTGGCCCAGGCGCCACCGCGGCTCACCACACCGGAGTTCCCGATCGTGCTGTCGGTGGGCGAGCGCCGCGCCTACACCGCCAATGACATCTTCCGCGACCCGTCCTGGCGCAAACGCGACGCCGACGGGGCGCTGCGAGTCAGCGTCGAGGACGCCCAAACCCTCGGGCTCGCCGACGGATGCCGCGCCCGCATCAGCACCGCGGCCGGCAGCGCCGAGGCCACCGTCGAGATCACCGAGACCATGCTGGCCGGGCATGCTGCCCTGCCCAACGGTTTTGGGCTCGACTACGTCGACGGCGACGGGCAGACCGTGACACCGGGCGTCGCCCCGAACGCGCTCACCTCGACGGAATGGCGCGATCCCTACGCGGGCACGCCGTGGCACAAACACGTGCCCGCCCGGATCGAAGCGGTCGGCGTGCCCGTCAGTTCCAGATCCTGACCCGCCGCTGCGGCTCCAGGAACAGCGCGTCGTCCTCGGCGACGTCGAACGCCTCGTAGAAGGCGTCCATGTTGCGGATGACGCCGTTGCAGCGGAACTCCGGCGGTGAGTGCGGATCGGTGGCCAACCGCCGGATCGCTTCCGCCGGGCGGGATTTGGTGCGCCACACCTGCGCCCAGCCGTAGAACACCCGCTGCACGCCGGTGAGGCCGTCGATGACGGGTGCGTCCTGGCCGTCCAGCGACAGCTGATAGGCCAGCAGGGCGATCGACAACCCGCCCAGGTCACCGATGTTCTCCCCGACGGTGAACGCGCCGTTGACGTGGTGACCGGCGTCCAACCCGCGCGGCGTGTACGCCTCGTACTGCTCGATCAGGGCCTTGGTGCGGGCGCCGAATTCGGCGCGATCGGCGTCGGTCCACCAATCCACCAGGTTGCCGTCGCCGTCGTACTTGGCGCCCTGGTCGTCGAAGCCATGCCCGATCTCGTGCCCGATCACCGAGCCGATCCCGCCGTAGTTGGCGGCGTCGTCGGCCTCGGGGTCGAAGAACGGCGGCTGCAAAATGGCTGCGGGGAAGACGATTTCGTTCATCCCCGGGTTGTAGTAGGCATTGACCGTCTGCGGGGTCATGAACCACTCGTCCTTGTCGACCGGACCGCCCAGCTTGGCCAGTTCGCGGTCGTGGTTGACCGCATAGCCGCGCCGAAAGTTGCCGTACAGGTCGTCGCGGTCGATCACCAGCGCGGAGTAGTCCCGCCACTTCGCCGGGTAGCCGACCTTGGCGACGAACTTGTCCAGCTTGGCCAGCGCCCGCTCCCGGGTCTGCGGCGTCATCCAATCCAGCTCGTTGATGGACAGCCGATAGGCCGCCTTGAGGTTGTCCACCAGCGCGTCGATGCGCGCCTTGGCCCCGGGCGGGAAATACCGCTCCACATAGATCTTTCCGACGGAATCGCCCATCAGGTTCTCCACCAGCGACACGGCCCGCTTCCAGCGTTCCCGGATCTGCTCGGCGCCGGTGAGCAGCCGGCCATAGAAGTCGAAGTCCGCGGCGACCAGCTCGTCGGTCAGCCAGGACGCCCGCGCGCGGATCAACCGCCAACGCGCCCAACGCTTCCAGTCCTCCAGGTCGCCGCTCGCCCACAGGTCGGCGAATGCGGTGAGGTAATCCGGTTGCCGCACAATGACTTCCGCGAACGCCTCCGGTGTGCCGCCGAGCGCGGTCGCCCAGCCGGCCCAGTCGAAGCCCTTGCCCTCGACCTGCAGGTCCGCGAAGGTCCGCAGGTTGTAGGAGAGCTCTGCGTCGCGTCGCTTGACCACGTCCCAGTGCGCGGCGGCCAGCTTGGTTTCCAGCGCCACGATGCGGGCCGCCGTCTCGGCGTGCGTTTCCGCGGCGCCGCCGTACACCAGGGCGAACATCCGGGCGATGTGCCCCGGGTATGCCGCGCGCACCTCGGCGTGCCGCTCTTCGCGGAAATAGGACTCGTCGGGCAGCCCGATGCCGGACTGGGTGACGTGCACGAGGTACCGGGCGGAATTCTTGGCGTCGGTGTCGATGTACATCGCGAGGCCGCCGCCCACCCCGGTGCGCTGCAGCGCGCCCACCGCCGCCGCCAACGCGTCCGCGTCCGCGGCGTCGTCGATCGTGGCCAGCTCGTCGAGCAGGGGTTGCAGGCCGCGCCGCTCGATGGCCGCCTCGTCGAGGAAGCTGGCGTACAGGTCGCCGATGCGTTGTTGGTCGGTGCCCGCGGCGGCGCCGGTCTCGCTGGCCTCGACGATCAGATCGCGCACCTGCTCCTCGGCACGGTCGAACAGGTGCCGGAACGCGCCGTCGGTCGCACGGTCCGCCGGTATGTCGTATTCGGCCAGCCAGCGGCCGTTGACGTGTCCGAACAGGTCGTCTTGGGGGCGGGTGTCGGCGTCGACGTGGCTCAGGTCGATGCCCGAGCGGATGGCCTCTACAGTCACCCCGCCATCCTTCCATCTTTGTCGGGTGCGACGATCGGGCCATGTCCGACGGCCAGCGAACCGAGCCAACCAACGAGCAAGTCGCGGAGGCGGAGGACGCCGACGCCGAGGAATTCCGTGACGACGACGCCGCAGGCGGCCCGATGTTCTCCGCGTACGGCATCGCGTCGGCCGTCCTCGGTGTGCTGTCGGTGGCGGCGATCGTGTTCGGGTTCTTCCTGTGGTCGGGGCACCGCGACGACACGGGCGAACGCCGCTACCTGTCCCGCGTCATGCAGACCGCCGCCGAGTGGACCGGGGTGCTGATCAACATGAACAGCGGCAACGTCGACGGCAGCCTGCAACGGCTGCACGACGGCACGGTCGGCGAACTCAATACCGACTTCGACGCCGCCATGCAGCCCTACCGGCAGGTGGTGGAGAAGCTGCAGTCCAAGAGCGCCGGGCGAATCGACGCGGTGGCCGTCGAGACCGTGCACCGTGACCTGGACACCCAGCCCGGTACGTCCCGGCCGGTGGTGACCACCAAGCTGCCGCCGTTCGCCAGCCGGTTGGACGCGGTGATGCTGGTCGCGACCTCCGTCAGCGAGAACGCCGGCGCCAAACCGCAGACGGTGCACTGGAATCTGCGCCTCGACGTGGTCAACGTCGACGGCAAGCTGATGATCTCGGGGCTGGAATCGATCCGATGAGAAACCTGCTGCGCCTGCTCGCGTTCGACATCCTGGCGCCGCTGGCCGCGGTGGCGGCGTTGCTGGCGATCGGGCTGGTCCTGGGCTGGCCGCTGTGGTGGGTCTCGGCGTGCTCGGTGCTCGTGCTGCTGATCGTCGAGGGCGTCTTGGTCAATTTCTGGCTGCTGCGGCGGGATTCGGTCAGCGTCGGCACCGACGACGACGCGCCGGGGCTGCGGTTGGCCGTCGTCTTCCTGTGCACGGCCGCACTGGTGGCCGCGGTGGTCACCGGTTACACGCACTGGACGCGGTCGGACCGCGTCTTCAAGGACGACTCCCGCGACGTGGTCCGGGTCGCCACCGGGATGGCGGAGGCGATGGCGTCGTTCACCCCGGGCGCCCCGGACAGCTCCATCGACCGGGCGACGGCGCTGATCGTCCCCGAGCACGCAGCCGCCTTCAAGGAGCAGTACACGAAGTCCAGCTCCGAACTGGCCCAGCACAATGTGACCGCGCAGGCCGCCACGCTGGCGGCCGGGGTCGAGGCGCTGGGGCCGTCGGCGGCCAGCGTCGCGGTGATCCTGCGGGTCACCCAGAACGCGCCGGGCCAACAGCCCAGCCAGTCGGCGCCCGCGCTGCGCGTGGCGCTGACCAAGCACGGCGACGCCTGGCTGGTGTCGGACGTGCTGCCGATCAGGTGATCAGTTGGAGTCTGCCGAGCGCGTCGACTTCACCTTGACGAACCGGTCCGAGAGCCGGCGCATCCGGATCATCAGGGCGGCCGACGGGCTGGTGCTGCCGTCCAGGTAGGCGGCGAGCTCCGCGGCGGTCACGCCGATGCGCGAGGCGAATTCCTGCTGCGCCAGGCCGGAGCGGTCGATGAGCAGTCCGACGTGGCGGGCCACCTCGGCGCGTTCGTTGGCTTCCAGGTGGGTGCGGGCGCGTTCGAGCACCTCCCACAGCGCCTTGGAGATGCCGTAGGGCCGGGTGCCTTCGAGCACCTCTTCGACCTGGCGGGCGGTGCGGCCGTACGGGTCGCGCTTCAACGCCGCGGCGATCCGCTTCCAGGTGGCGATGTCGCCGCCCTGCAGCGCAGCGCGGATGGCGGAGGTGGGCCAGAACTCCACCGGCTGGTCGGGGTCCGGGGCGGGCGCGGCGTCACGCCTGCGCGGCTCGGTCGCCGGCCGGTGGGGCGGTGCGGGGCGTCGGTCAGGTGCCAACGTCACCTCGCCTCCTCCAGCATCGCGACGGCCACCGAGAGGCAGCGCTGCCTGATCTCCTCCCAGTCCGAGCGGGCGTCGGTCTCCGACCCCTGCTCGTCGTTGAAATCACAGGGATCCGGATCAGCGAGTCGACGGACCAACTGGGTGGCGATCCATTGCCGCCTGGGCGACTGACAACAGTAGTACCTGTCCATGCCGGCCAGCACCACAGCGGCGGTCTCGGGCTCCAACGTTTCAACCATATCGGCAAAGTCGGCGTAATCGCGTCGGCTGTTACGGCTCATGATGAGGTAGCCCTTGAGGCGCAGCGTCTCGGCGCCGGTCGGGACCAGCAGCCGGTCGCCGGTGGGCAGCTGCACGTGGGTGGTTTCGACCGGGCAGCGGCGCTCGTAGACGGCCCGGTCGGCGGCCTCGGTCTCGCTCTCCAGCGCGTCGATGGCGACGGAGAGCCGCCCCCGCCACAGGGTGACCGGGTGGACGGGCCGGTCCGCCCCGACGATCGCCTTGGCGATGCCGTTGCGCGAGGTCAGCCCGCCGACCAGTTTCTTGGTCCCCGAGGAGCCGTTGGTGTGGCCGTTGCTGCCGTTCTTCCGGTCGGCAGCGCCGGCCGCGACACCCGCCCTCTCGTCGTCGATGTCGACCTGGTGGGGGATCTGACCGGGGTCCCGGCCGCGCTCGGTGTCGGATCCCTCCGGCTGGGCGCCCGGCCTTTCCTTGCCGTTGCGTCCGCAACCGGTGAAGGCCAGCGGGTCGGTCACGCAGATGGCGTCGGGCGCCAGGTGCTTGAGCTTGGCCGCCGACTTGAGCACCATCCGCAGGTCGGCGTTCGGCGCCGTCAGCGCCGAGATGTCGTCGGGGATGACCACCACGTCGCCCAGATCGACCTCCGGCAGGGGCCGGTCGAAGTCGACCGACGGCAGCACCCGGGACAGCCACGGCGGGATCCACCAGTTCCACTGGGCGAACATGGCCATCAGCGCCGGCACCAGCACGAGCCGCACCACCGTGGCGTCCACCGCGATCGCCACCGCGCAGGCGACGCCGATCTCGGCGACCAGCGGCATGCCGGCGAACGCGAAGCCGATGAAGACCGCGATCATGATCAGGGCCGCGCTGGTGATGGTGCGGGCGCTGGTGCTCACGCCGTACGCCACCGCGTCGCGGGTGTTCCCGGAGTGCAGGAAGCGTTCGCGGATGCGGGTCAGCAGGAAGATCTCGTAGTCCATCGACAGCCCGAAGGTCATCGCGAGGACCAGCGGGGGGACCGTGCTGTCGATCGAGCTGATCTGGGCGAAGCCGAGGTCCTTCAGCCAGCCCCACTGGAACACCATCACCAGGCTGCCGTACGCCGCGGCGACCGACAGCAGGGTCATCAGCACGCCCTTGAGCGCCAGGAACACCGAGTGGACCGACACGAGCAGCATCACGAACGCGATCAGCGCGACGATGGCCAGCACCAACGGCTCGGTCTTGGACACCTGGTCGTCGAAGTCCTTGATCAGCGCGGTCGGGCCGCCGACATCCACGCGGGCGGTTCCCCGGTCGGGCACCTTGGGCAGCTGCGCGCGCATCCAGCCGACGGTCTCGCGGGCGCGCATGTCCTCGGGGTCGACCGTCAACACCGCGGAGAGCAGGGCGCTGCCGTTGTCCTCGGCGAATTGCGGCGGCGCGACGGACACGATGTTGGGCGCCTGCGTCATGCGCTGCCGGATCGCGGCGATGGTCTGTCCGTGCTCGGGTGAGGCGGCGCCGCCGTCGGGGAAGGTGATCAGCACCCGGATCGGGCCGAGCGCGCCGGGGCCGAGCGCCTCGGCCGCCGCGCCCACGCCGGCGCGGATCTCGTGCGAGGAGTCGAACTGGCGCAGCAGGCTGTTGCCGAGCACCATCGACGACGCCGGCGCGGCCATGACGAGCAGGACCAGCGACGCCCCCAGCGCCGACATCCACGGCCGCCGCATGACCCAGCCGATCCAGCGGTTCCAGAACCGCGATTGGCCGCCCTCCGGTCCGCGCGACCAATGCAGGAACGCCGACCGCTTGGCGGCCGACCGGCCGAAGGTCGCCAGCGCCGCCGGGGTGAGCGTGGTCGACGTCAACATCGCGACCGCGACGGCCAGGATCGCTCCGGTCGCCATCGACTTCAGCGCCGGCGTGTTGATCACGTAGATACCGGTGAGCGAGGCGACGACCGTCATCCCGGACAGCACCACGGCCAGCCCGGAGGTCGCCATCGCCGCGTCGACCGCCTCCTTCGGCTCGCGGCCGGAGCGCAGCTCCTCGCGGAAGCGCATCAGGATGAACAGCGAATAGTCGACGGCGAGCGCGATCCCGAACATCGACACCGTCGAGGTCACGAACACCGACATGGTCGTGTAGGCCGACAGCAGGTAGACCAGGCCCATGGTGACCACGACCGTGCAGATGCCGAGGGCCAGGGGGATCGCCGCGGCGGCGAGCGAACCGAAGACGGCGAGCAGGACGATCAGGATCACCGGCAGGTTCCAGCGCTCCGCGGCGGCGATGTCGTGCTTGGTGTTCTGCGCCGCGGCGGCCGACAACGCACCCTGCCCGATCACGTACAGGCGCACCCGGCCGTCCGCGGTCTGGCCGGCCTGATCGCCCTTGACCCCGACCTTGGTGCGCAACCGCTTGGCGACGTCGCTGGTGTTGCGGGAATCCAGCCGCAGCGACAACACGTACGGCCGGTCGGGTTGCGGCGGCCGCTGGGTGGGGTTGGGCACCTCCGAGACGCCGGGCACCTCGGCGGCGGTGCGCCTCAGCAGCGCGACGGCGTCGTTGATGTCGGCGTAGCTGGCGTCCGGGCGGGGCGCCGCGACCAGGGCGAGCGAGGACGACCCCTGGTCGTGGTACAGCTCCTCGAGCTGGTCGTGGACGAGCAGCGACTGCGAACCGGCCACCTCGAAGCCGCCGCCGGTCAGGTTCCCCGACTGCGTCAAGGCCAGATAGACCGCCGGAACCAACGCCAGCAACCAGCCCGTGAAGACCAACCAGCGGTACTTACGCAGGCTGCGGCTGAGGCGCATCATTAACTGCTGGATTTCTTCACTCCCCGTGTTTCGCTTAACGCGTGCTGGCGAGAATACCGCAGCGGCCTGTGGATGATGTCAGCTTTCTGGTTCCTGAGCTGCAACGACGGGCTTGTTGCCAAGACGCTGCCAAGTCGTTGTGAACCGGTTACCGGCGGGATTTTCCTCACACGGGTGCACGCGCGCTGGCAGGGCGCACGCCGGCGATGGCAGGATGTCGGGTGGCCGGCGGGGCCCCGGGGAACTCCGCGATTCGACGAGGCCGTCCACAGCAGCCGTTTGCGGGCGTCGGTGCTGCGCGTGACGCCGCAAATCGTAAGGAGTTTCGATGACCAGAGGCACCGCGACCGGGCCCCGCAAGATGCGCCGCAAGATCGTGGCCGGGCTGATCGCCACCACCGTGCCGTGCGCCGCCCTGGCCGTCCTGGCTGGGCCACCGGCGACGGGCGCCAGCGACCCCTGCTCGGCCAGTGAGGTCGCCCGCACGATCGGTTCGGTCTCCAAGTCGATGGGCGACTACCTGGACTCGCACCCGGAGACGAACCAGACGATGACCTCCATGCTGCAGCAGCAGGCGGGACCCCAGTCGATGACCGGCCTGAAGTCCTACTTCGAGGCCAACCCGAAGGTCGCCGGCGACATGACGTCCATCGCCCAGCCGTTGACCAACCTGTCGCTGCAGTGCAAGCTGCCGATCTCGCCCACCCAGGCGATGGGCATGATGCAGCAGGCGCAGGGCGCGGCCGGTGGGCTGCCCGCGCTGCCTGGCAACGCGGCGGGCGCGCTGCCGCTGGGCGGCAACCCGGCGGCCACCGGGCCGGTCCCGCCGGCGGCGGCCAATCCGTTGTCGGGGCCGCCGCGCGGCAACACCGCCGGCTAGCTCCCGGTTTCAGGGCTCCGGTCGGGCGGTAGCGGGCCCTGCAGGGCGGTCTCGGTCGGATCGTCGGCGGCCGGGTCCTGCGGCGCTCCGGGCGCGGGTTTCGGCGTCGCCTCCTCGTCGTCCGGCACCGCGACGTTCTCGGTCCGGAACACGAAGAAGAACACCACCCAGCCGATGGCGGAGATGAGCAACCAGCTGATCAGCCGGTAGATCAGCATGGCCGAGATGGCGTTGGGCAGCGACATGCCGCTGGACACCAGACCCGGCACCAGCACCGCCTCAACGACCAGGAGGCCGCCGGGCATCAGCGGGATGGTGCCGACGGCCCGCGCGGCGGCGTAGGCCACCGTCAGCCCGGCGACCGAGGCGTGATCGCCTGCGGCGTAGGCCGCGAACCCGAGACAGGCCACGTCGGCGACCCAGTTGAACATCGACCAGCCGAACGCCACCCCCATGTCGCGCCGGCCCAGGCTCACCGACTCCAGCTGCGCCAGCGTCTCGCGCCACTTGGCCAGGCCGGTGTCCGCGGGCCTGCCGCGAACGGAGTTGACCCACGACAACACCCGGCAGCCGATCCCGTCGATCAGCTCCGGCCGCGACGCGACGGCCTGGGCGAGCAGCAGCAACGCCACGAAGCCGCCGAGGGTGAACAGCAACGAGAACGGGTTGTTCTTCGCGCCGAGGAAGAAGGCCCCGCCCAGCCCAAGCAGCGCCAGCCCGACGGCCTGCAGGACGCCCGCCATCACCAGCTGCCACGACGCCACCACTGTCGAGGCGCCCCAAATCCGTTGCTGCCGAAGCAAAAACGTCGCCGACAACACCGGGCCCCCGGGCAGCGTGGTGCTCAGCGAGTTGGCGGCGTAGACGGCGGCCTCCGACCGCAACTGTTTGACGTGCACGCCGGCCGAGCGCAGCAGCGTGCGCTGGATCTGCGCGAAGCTGTGCATCGACGCGGCCGACGCCACCACCGACGCCAACAGCCACCACCAGTTCGCCTCGTACAGGCTCATCCAGGCCTTGGCCAGCTGATGCCAGCCCAGCGCGACCTCCACGGCAAGCACGACCGCGACGATCCCGAGGATCAGCCAGCGCACCCACCAGTACTTCCCGCGCGGGGCCTCTTCGCGCGGGAAGTCGAGATTGCGGGCGGGTGCGTCGTGCGGCACGTGATTTAGGGTAACGGTGCAGGTGGCGCGGGCATCGCCGCGCGGCGCCGACCGTGTCGCCGTCGTAACCGGATCGTGCCGACGCGGCCGCGCGCCGGCGCCGCGCGCACGTTTGGCGGTGCCCCGCGCCGGATAGGCTCACCCCATGCCGGCAAACACCGACGACGCTTCGGTCGAACCCATCGTCCGCAAGACCGCAGCCTGGGCCTGGCGTTTGCTGGTCATCCTCCTCGCGCTGGTCGCGCTGCTGTGGGTGGTGAAGAAGCTCGAGGTGATCGTCGTCCCGGTCCTGGTGGCGCTGCTGCTCAGCGCGCTGTTGCTGCCGGTCGTCGACTGGCTCGACCGCCGCGGCCTGCCCCGCGGCGGCGCGGTGGCCCTGGTGTTGCTCGGCGGCTTCTCCATCCTGGGCGGCATCCTGGCGTTCGTCGTCAACCAATTCGTCGACGGTCTGCCGGGCCTGACCGACCAGGTCACCCGCAGCATCGAGTCAACCCGGCGGTGGCTGATCCACGGGCCGGCGCACCTGCGCCGCGAACAAATCGACAACGCCGGCAACGCCGCGATCGAGGCCCTGCGCAACAATCAGACGAAGCTGGAAAGCGGCGCCCTGTCCACCGCGGCGACCATCACCGAACTGGTCACGGCGGCCGTGCTGGTGCTCTTCACGCTGATCTTCTTCCTCTACGGCGGCCGCAACATCTGGGCCTACGTGTCCAAGATCTTCCCGGCCGACGTCCGGGACCGGGTGAGCGAGGCGGGCCGGGCCGGCTACGGGTCGCTGACCGCGTACGTGCGGGCCACCTTCCTGGTGGCGCTCACCGACGCGGCCGGGGTCGGCACCGGCCTGGCGATCATGGGCATCCCACTGGCGCTGCCGCTGGCCTCGCTGGTCTTCCTGGGCGCGTTCATCCCGCTGATCGGTGCCTTGGTCTCGGGTCTGCTGGCCGTGGTGGTCGCCCTGCTCGCCAAGGGCATTGTGTACGCACTGATCACGCTCGGCCTGCTGATCGCGGTGAACCAGTTGGAGGCCCACGTGCTGCAGCCGCTGGTGATGGGCCGCGCGGTCTCGATTCACCCGCTCGCGGTGGTGCTCGCCATCGCCGCCGGCGGCGTGCTCGCGGGAATCGTCGGCGCGCTGCTGGCGGTCCCGACGGTGGCGTTCCTCAACAACGCGTTCCAGGTGCTGTTCGCGAAGGATCCGGCCGCCGAGGCCGAGAAACAGACCGAGGAGGCCGACGAGGGTGGCGCGATCGTCCAGGCGGAGCCGGACGAGCCGGCGACCGCGTCGGACTGATCCCTACAACCGGCCCTCGCGGCGCAGCAGGTCCTGGGCGGACAGGCCGCCGCCGGAGCGTCGGCGCTGGCGCGCGTCGCCGTTGTCTCCCCGGGAGTTCATCTTTTCCGTGGCCGCGTCGGAGTCGTCGCCCTCGGGCCGCGGAAACGCGGTGGTGGGTTCGGCCGCGTCTTCCGCATCGTCAGAGCGGTTGGCGGGCACCGGAATCGCGCGCGTCTGGCCGCTGGACGGCGGCGGCGGTGGCGTCGCGGGGGTGGTGGGCCGTGGCGGCGCCGACGGCGCCGCATTGGCGGGCCGCTCGTGGGCGGGGGCGGAGTTCGGCACCGCCAGCCTCGTCGTCTGAGCCTCCGTCGGCTGGCCCGGCCGGGCCTGCACGCGCGCGGCGTCGCCGGGGGGCGCCGCAGGGCGCATCGCCGCGCCTGCGGGCGCTTCCGCCGCGGGTTCGGGCGGAGCCGGCCGCGTCGCCCGGGACGGCTCGAGGGCCGCGGGGTGGGTGGGGTCGTGTGGCGGGCGTGGCCCGGCGGCGACCAGGCTGGCCGCCACCGGCGGTCGCGCGGGCCGGCCGTTGAGCGTCGGCCGCTTGCGCTCGTCGGGCAGGTCGATCTCGCCGAGCCCGATCCGGTTCTGCAGCCGCCTGGCCCAGCGCGGGGCCCACCAGCAGTCGTCGCCGAGGAGTTTCATCACCGACGGCACCAGGAACATCCGGACCACGGTGGCGTCCAGCAACAGCGCCGCCATCAGGCCGAACGCCAGGTATTTCATCAGCACCAGGTCGGAGAACACGAAAGAACCGGCGACCACGGCCAGCACCAGCGCGGCCGCCGTGATCAGGCGCCCCGTCGTCGCGGTGCCGATGCGGATGGCCTCGGCGGTCGACATGCCACGTTCGCGCGCCTCGACCATGCGGGACACCAGGAACACCTCGTAGTCGGTGGCCAGACCGAAGCCCACCGCGACGACCAGCGCGATCAGCACCACCATCAGCGGGGTCGGGGTGAAATTCAGCCAATGCGACAGGTGCCCGTCGACGAAGATCCACGTCAGGATGCCCATCGTGGACCCGAGCGTCAGCGCGCTCATCACCGCGGCCTTGATCGGCAACACCACCGATCCGAACGCCAGGAACATCAACAGCATGGTCGCGGTGAGCAACAGGACCAGCATCAGCGGAGCCTTGTCGAACAGGCTGTGGATGCTGTCCTGCTCCAGCGCGGGGGTGCCGCCGACATAGAGGTTGAGGCCCTTCGGCGGGTTTATCGCCCGCAGCTCGCTGATCTTCTTGGCGGCATCGTTCTTATTGACGAGGCCGTTCTGGATCACCCGCACCGAGCCGTCCTTGGGCACCGTCGTCCCGTTCGGGCCGGCGACGCAGGGGTTGCCCGCGATCGTCGGGCAGGGCCGCTCCTCCCAGGTCTTGTCGGTGAAGCCACCGATCGAGGAGATCCGGTTGCGGATGTCGGCGACCTGTTGGTCGGTGACCTTGCTGTTGTTGGTGCTCTGAATGACGACCGTGAGTTGCTCGGTGCGGTATCCGGGGAAGAGCTTGTCGAAGTGCTCCTGGGCCTGGCGCACCGAATTGTTCGGCGGCAAATACTTTTCGCTCATGCCACCGAACGACAGGTTGCCCAGGGGGATGACGAGCAGGATCATGCCGACGGCGATCGGGATGGCGAACGCGAGCGGCCGCTTCATCACCCAGTTGACCAGCTTGCCCCAGAAGCCGGCCTCGACCTCTTCGCGGGTCTTGGTCTTCTGCAGCCGGTCGGCGAGCCAGTTGAGGTAGGCGCGCGACCACTTCCAGTTCCGCAGGAACGGCACCCGGAACGCGGTCCGGACGCCCAGCGCGTCCACGTGGCGGCCGAGGATGCCCAGGCAGGCCGGCAGGAACGTGATCGACAGCAGCGCGGCCAGCCCCACCGCGGCGAAGATGGCGTAGGTCAGCGAGTGCACGAAGCCCTGCGGCAGCACCAGCAGGCTGGCGCTCGAGGCGATGATCAGCACCGCCGAGAACGTGACGGTGCGCCCGGCGGTCATCACCGTTCGGCGCACGGCCGCCTCGGTGTCGTAGCCCTCGGCGATTTCCTCCCGGAACCGGCTCACGACGAAAAGTCCGTAGTCGATGGCGATACCGAGGCCGATCAGCGAGACCACGGGCTGGGCGAAGAAGTGCACCGGCCCGAACATGGCGACGAGGCGGAGGATGCCGAGCGAGCCGGCGATGCTGAGCCCGCCGACGATGGCGGGCAGGCCGGCGGCGATCGCGCCGCCGAAGACCAGGAACAGCACAACCGTCACCAACGGCAGTGCCAGCACCTCCATGCGCCGCTGGTCGGTGGCGATGGTGCCGGTCAGGGCGTTGGCGATCGGCTCGAGGCCGGCCAGCGCCACCGTCCCGCCGTCGAGCTTCTGCAGATCGGGCGCGATCGCCTTGTAGTTGTTGAGGATCGTGTCGTCATCGTCGCCCTTGAGCGGGATGGAAACGAACGTGTGCTTGCGATCCTCGCTGACCATGCCCTTGATCAGGGGATTGGTGCTGTCCGGCGCGGCCAGCCAGCCGGCCCAGCCCACCACCTGGTCGGCGTGGTCGGTCTTGAACTTGTTGAGCTGGGCGACGATCTTGTCCCGCCATGCCGGGTCGTCCACCGTCTTGCCCTCCGGGGCGGTGAAAGTGGCGACGATGTGGCTGGTGCGGTCGCGGCCGTAGGTCTGGTCGCCCAGCACCGAGGCCTTCACGGATTGGCTGCCCTCGTCGTAGAAGCCGCTCTGTGTGACATGCTTGCCCAGGCTCATCCCGAAGACGCCACCCAGCAGGCACAGAGCTACCGTGACCCCGATCACGATGTACCGATACCGGTACACAGTTCGACCCCACCAGGCGAACACGCAAGCTCCTTACTGGATCGTCAACGACCCGCGTGGTGTCTCGGTTTCCAAGCCAGTGTCACACACGCGCGGTCAACAGAGCGGACAGCGGCCGGAACGGCTGCAGCCATGCTCCCTGGTCAGGCAGCGAATCTAGGCCGATTCGCGGCAACGGCTCCCGGAACACACCGCTGATGTCTTCCAGGTCGACAAAGTCCAAGGTATCCGACGCTAGCGCCCAACTCGCATGTTCGCGAAATCCGATGACTTGGACGGCGACTCCGGTGCGGGCTATCTCCTCCAGCGGCAGGCGAAATGCCTGCCCGTCGGCCGACGCCACCACCAGCGCCGCCAGCCCCTGGCTGCGCCGCAGCTCGATGTGGGCGAGCATGTCGCGGTCGACGTCGCTGTCCTCGTCGATCTTCGGCTTGGCGAATACGGCGAACCCCACGTTGCGCAGCGCGTCCACCCAGGGGCGGACGACGTCGGCGCTGCCCGGCGCGATGTTGGTGAACACGGTGGCCTCGGGCTCGACCACGACACCGGGCCGGCTCGCGCTGACCTCGGCCGTACGCGCCAGCAGCCAGCGGCCCAGGGCGTCGAACCGCGGGCGCTCCAGGGCGGTGGGTCGTCTGCCCAGGATCGAGCCGAGCCCCATGTCGAGGTTGGGCGCGTCCCAGACCAGCAAGACACGGCCACCCGGCGGTGAGAAGCTGCCCAGCGACGCGTCGTCGGACAACACCGCCAGGGGTTCTGCTGCCGCGGTCTGTTCTTCCGCCAGGCTCATGGTCATCGCCTACTCATGTCGCAGCCAGATGAATTCGGTGACGGCGCTGCCCGCCTCGTGGGCCTTCGTCTCGTACTTGGTGGTCGGCCGCACCACCGAGATCGGGAGCCTGCTCGCGGGGTCGACGCGGCGCAGCCGCGGCTCGGCATCGCCGACGGCACCGATGTGCTCGGCGTAGCCGGGGTGGTCCGTCGCCGCATGCAGGACACCACCAGGGAGTAACCGGTCGGCGATCAGGCCAACCGTGCCCGGCTGCAAAAACCGGCGCTTGTGGTGGCGGGCCTTCGGCCAGGGGTCGGGGAAGAAGACGCGGACTCCGGTCAGCGAGCGCGGCGGGATCAGCCGCTGCAGCACGTCAACGCCGTTGCCGCGGATCAAGCGGATGTTGCCGACCCCTTCGCGGTCGATCGCGCACAGCAGTTGCGCCAGCCCGCGCTTGTAGATCTCCACCGCGATCACATCTATATCGGGTTCGGCCTTGGCCATCGCCACGGTCGAGGTGCCGCTGCCGCAACCGATCTCGAGCACCAGGGGCGCCTCGCGGCCAAACCATGCGCGGGTGTCCAGTGCCGGCTCCATGCCGCCTTCGTCCGTCGCGGACTGGGTGCCGACGGAGAGGCCCAGCTGCGGCCACAGCCGTTCCCAGGTCTGCCGCTGGGCGTCGGAAAGGGCGGATCGCCGGGAGCGAAAGGTCGATGCCGGAAGAAGGCGCTGGTCGCGACGGTCGTCCGATTCCTCCTGGGGCACGGCGCGCCATACTCCCACCCCGGGTTGCGCATGCATTTGTCCATGGTGGCGCATAAACGTGTGATGTAGCCGCCCCTGGTCCGGATTGATACCCAACAGTTGCCTTCAGCTGGTAACAGTCAGACGGTGGCTCGCATCAAAGTGACGCAAGTGCCACCATTCGGTGGGACCCGACCGGCCCCCGGGTCGGATCCATCGAACCGAACGTGAAGCATGAGGGGACGATGAGGGGACAAGGACACCAGGATTTCGTCGACGAACTGGCGGGATTCGCCGCCGGCCACCCCGACCCGCGCGTGACGGCGATCGCGGAGCGGACGGCCGCGCCGCTGGCCGTGCTCGTTCGTGGCCGCCCCGGCGTCGGGCGCGGCACCGTCGCCCGGGCGCTGGCCCGCGCCGGCGCCGCCGCGGGCATCGCGGTGAGCACGGCGGATGGCCGTGCTGCCGACGTCGTCGTCCAGGTGCTCGCCGAGGTGGCCAAGCCCGAAGACGCCGACGCGATCGCCGGCGCCGGGCGCCCGGTGCTTGCGGTGCTGAACAAGGCGGACCTGGTCGGGTCGCTGTCGGGCGGGGACGGGCCGATCGCGGCGGCGCGCAGCCGCTGTGCGGAGCTGACCGCCCGGATCGGTGTGCCCATGCTGCCGGTGAGCGGCCTGCTCGCGGTCGCCGCGCTCGACGGCCTGGACGACTCGTTGTGGTCGGCGCTGCGGACGCTGGCCGCGCATCCGGGCGCCGCCGAGTGCCTCGACGGCTCTTTCACCGGGTTCTTGGCGGCCGACAACCCCCTGTCGACCAGCGTGCGGATGCGGTTGCTGAACAGCCTGGACCTGTTCGGCATCGCGCTCGGGGTCGCGGCGGCGCGGCAGGGCAGGACCACCGCGCAGCTACGGGCCCTGCTGCGCCGGACGAGCGGGATCGACGCCGTCCTGTCCAAGATCTCGGTCGCCGGCGCCGAGGCGCGCTACCGGCGGGTGCTGGACGCCGCCGCGGAGCTCGAGGCCCTGGCGGTCGGTGACGAGACGATCGGCGCGTTCCTGTCCCACGACGACACCGTGGTCGCACGGATGGCGGCGGCCGTCGACCTTGCCGAGGCGGCCGGGCTGAACCCGGGCGTGGCGGGGCCCGCCGACTGGGACCGCGACCCGTCCGCGCACCTGCCGCGGGCGGTGCGGTGGCAGCGTTACAGCCGCACAACCTCGAGCGAGCTGCACCGCGCCTGCGGCGACGACATCGCGCGGGGATCGATGCGCCTGTGGTCGCGGGCCTGCGGGTCGCTGCCGGGGGACTGGCGGTGAGCGCCGACACGCCCGATGATCCGATTGCCCGAGTGGACGCCCTGGTTGCGAGCATCGGGCCGGAGCTGGACCCTCCCGCCGTGCACCGCCGCGACGTGGTGCTGGTGACGGGACCGTGGCTGGCGGGGGTGAGCGCGGTGGCCGCGGCGCTGCGGGAACGGCTGCCGGGGCACAAGTTCGTCGAGTCGTCGGAGTTGGGGCCCGGCGACGTGCCGCTGGCCGTGGTGTTCGTGGTTTCCGCGGCGGCGCACCTCACGCCGTCCGACTGCGCGCTGCTGGACGCCGCCGCCGCGCACACCGATGCGGTGGTGGCGGCGGTGTCGAAGATCGACGTGCATCGGGGCTGGCGCGACGTCCTGGCCGCCGACCGCGAGACGCTGGCCGCGCATGCGCCGCGCTACGCCGGGGTGCCTTGGGTGGGCGCGGCCGCGCAACCCGACCTGGGCGAGCCGATCGTCGACGACCTGGCGGAGGCCGTCTCGGCGCGGCTGGCAGACCCGGAGCTCGATCGCCGAAACAGGCTGCGGGCCTGGGAGTCTCGGCTGGCCACCGTCGCGGAACGGTTCGACCGCCAGGCCGACGGCGCGGGGCGCCGGGCGCGGGTGGAAGCGTTGCGCGACGAGCGCAGCACCGCGCTGCGGCAGCGGCGCGAGGCGAGGACCGAGCGCACCGTCACGCTGCGCGGTCAGATCCAGCAGGCGCGCGTTCAGCTGTCGCACTTCGCGCGCAACCGGTGTTCGTCGGTGCGCAGCGAGCTGCAGGAAGACGCCGCCGGTCTGTCCCGGCGCAGCATGGCCGGCTTCGAGGCCCACACCCGCGGCCGGCTGGACGAGGTGGTGGCCGAGGTGAACGAGGGCACCGCCACCCATCTCGCGGACGTCGCGCAGGTGGTGGGCGTCGCGACGGCCCTGCCGCCCCTCGAGCAGCTGCCGACGGTCGACGTCCCGCCGCCCCCGCTGAAAGCGCGGCGGCACGAGACCTGGCTGATGTTGCTGCTGGGCGCCGGGTTCGGCCTGGGCGTGGCGCTGACCCTGAGCCGGCTGATGGGCGGGCTGGCCGCTCGGCTCAGCCCCGCCCTGTCGGTGGCCGCGGCGGTCACATGCGTGGCGATCGGCCTGGCGGTCACCCTGCTGGTCATCCACATCCGCAGCCTGCTGCGGGACCGGGCGCTGCTCGACCGCTGGGCGGGGGACGTCACCTCCTCGCTGCGGTCGGTGGCCG
>NZ_LZJB01000350.1:0-752 GCF_001666895.1 Mycobacterium sp. E3298 | reverse complement strand
GTCGATCACGGACTGGAAGGACTCGAGGTCGTGGGGACCGGACTTGGTCATCGTCCGCTTGGCGATGCCGCCACCCGCGGTGGTGATGATGACATGCAGGCCGCCCAGTTTGTCGACCGCGGTCTGCAGCGTCTCCTCGGTGCCCTTGAAGTCGGTGACGTCGACCGGATAGAACGCGCCGCCGACGGCCTCGGCCACGGTCTTGCCGTCGGAACCCTCACGGTCCAGGATGGCGACCTCCGCCCCGCGCTCGGCCAGCAGCTCAGCGGAGGCGCGACCCATTCCCGACGCGCCGCCGATGACGACGACCTTCTTCCCGTTGATCTCCATCCGGACCCTTCCTTTCGGGTTGTCAGATCCCTAGTAATCTGTAACGTTACGTAGGCACGCTAGCGTGTGCGCCGCCGAGGGTTGACCCCGCCTTGTTCGAGACCCGTGCCAAGCTGATTTCGTGCTCCTCCTCGACGTGGCGACGACCTCACTTGACGTAGGCGGCACGTCGTCACGGCTGAGCAAGGTCGCCCACATCGCCGACCTGTTGCGCCGCGCCGCGGCCGACCCCGACGAAGTCGCCATCGTCGTCTCCTGGCTCTCGGGTGAGTTGCGCCAGCGCCAGATCGGGGTCGGCTGGGCAGCGCTGCGGTCACGGCCGCCCCCGGCGCCGCATCCGGCGTTGACCGTCGCCGCGGTGGACGCCAGTTTCTCCGAGATCGGGGCGGTGTCGGGCAAGGGATCGCAGGCGCGCCGCGCGC
>NZ_LZJB01000349.1:0-970 GCF_001666895.1 Mycobacterium sp. E3298 | reverse complement strand
CTGGGCACCAATTCCGAGGTGGGAGCGCTGCGCGTCGTCATCCTGCACCGCCCCGGCGGCGAGCTGCGGCGGCTCAATCCGCGCAACATGGATCAGCTCCTCTTCGACGGGCTGCCCTGGGTCGCCCGCGCGCAGGACGAACACGACCAGTTCGCCGAGCTGCTCCGCTCCCGCGGGGTGGAGGTGCTGCTGCTGGCCGACCTGCTGGCCGAGGCCCTGACCCACAGCGGGGCCGCCCGGATGCAGGGCGTGGCCGCCGCTGTCGACGCGCGCCGGCTGGGAGTGCCTCTGGCGCAAGCACTTTCGGGCTATCTGCGGGGGCTCGACGCGGACAGGCTGGCCCACGTGCTGATGGCCGGCATGACGTTCAACGAACTGCCGTCGGATATCCGGACCGACGTCTCGCTGGTGCTGCGCATGCACCAGGGCGCGGACTTCGTCATCGAGCCGCTGCCCAACCTGGTGTTCACCCGCGACTCGTCGATCTGGATCGGTCCGCGCGTGGTGATCCCCACGCTGGCGTTGCGCGCCCGGGTGCGCGAGGCGTCGCTGACCGACCTGATCTACGCCCATCATCCGCGGTTCACCGGGGTGCGGCGCGCCTACGAGTCGCGCACCGCGCCCGTCGAGGGTGGCGACGTGCTGCTGCTCGGCCCGGGTGTGATAGCCGTCGGCGTCGGCGAGCGGACCACCCCGGCCGGCGCGGAAGCGTTGGCGCGCAGCCTCTTCGACGACGGCCTCGCCAGCAAGGTGCTCGCCGTGCCGATCGCCCAGCGCCGCGCCCAGATGCACCTGGACACGGTGTGCACGATGGTCGACACCGACACCGTGGTGATGTACGCCAACGTCGTCGACACGCTCTCGGCGTTCACCATCGAGCGCACGCCCGAGGGCGTCGCCATCAGCGACGAGGCGCCGTTCCTGGAGGCCGCCGCCAAGGCGCTGGAGATCGACCGGCTGCGCGTCATCG
>NZ_LZJB01000348.1:0-641 GCF_001666895.1 Mycobacterium sp. E3298 | reverse complement strand
ACCCGAGGCAGCCGGGGGACCGGGCAACCTGCTCGGCGGCATGCCCCTGGCCGGAGTCGGCAACGGCACCCACGCCGGCGCCGGCCCCCGCTACGGATTCCGCCCCACCGTCATGGCCCGCCCACCCTTCGCCGGATAACCTCCGGGTCGGCAGCGTAGGAACACGCTTTAGCGCGCGAAAAGTGCTGCGCTAAAGCGTGTTTCGCGTTTGCGCCCAAGAACCGACTCGCGGCGGAGGCCTTGCCCACGCCCCCGGCCGGCCCCTGTCCGGGCCGACATCGCCGCGGCCTTTATTGCGACCGGATTTTTTGTCCAGCGCCCACGTCGATCCGCCCCGGCTGCGCGGGATCGCTTATCGGCCGTGATCCGCCCGGCACCCGTTCCCGCAGGTAGGCGTGCACACGGCGAACGCGGGCGGCCGCCGGCCCGGCCGTTGCGCTGTCCGCTGACCCGCTGGAACGGGGCGCCTCCCACCCGGACCGTCGAGTCACGGGCAGCGAGAAGACGGGGCGGCGCTCTAGCCTTCGCAAGCAAGCGCATCGCTTGAAGCCAGCTATCTAAAACACTCGCGAGGGAAACACATGGTTCGAGCCGGGGGGTTCGTAGGTGTTTGACTTCGGGGCGTTACCGCCGGAGATCAA
>NZ_LZJB01000347.1:0-30819 GCF_001666895.1 Mycobacterium sp. E3298 | reverse complement strand
GTGCTCCTTGCGGATGTTGTCGGCGGCGGCACCGAAGGCGGCCATGATCCTCATCTGCTCGGCCACCTTGGTGCGCGGACGGATCACGGTGGGCGGCAGCGCCGGCGCCGCCGCCCGCGTCGCGCTGGACATTGCCACGCGATATGCGTTGCAGCGCAAGCAGTTCAGCGCGCCCGATGACGAGTCCGAAGTGCTCATCATGGACTACCTGGTGCACCAGCGCCGGCTGTTCCCCTTGATTGCGAAGTCATACGCGTTGCAGTTCGCCCAGAACGAGCTGGTCAGCAAGTGTCACGACATCCAGACCGCGGACGCGGTGGACGCCGACGAGCAGCGCGAGCTGGAGGCCCGCGCCGCCGGGCTGAAAGCGGCCAACACCTGGCACGCATCGCGGGCGATTCAGGAGGCGCGCGAGGCCTGCGGTGGCGCGGGTTACATGGCCGAGAACCGGTTGGTCGCGCTGCGCGGCGACACCGACGTCTTCACCACGTTCGAGGGCGACAACCACGTACTGACGCAGTTGGTGGCCAAGGAGCTGCTGACGGCCTACGCCGATGACATCCGCAGCATGAGCCCCGTCGAATGGGTGCGCTTCGCCGCCAACACCGTCGGCGAGCGCGTCGTCAAACGGACTGCGGCAGAGACGATTATCCAAACGATCGTGGATGCCCGGCAGGACAGCGAGGAAGAGGGCAGCCTCTTCAACCGCGGCACGCAGATCAAGATGTTCGAGGACCGCGAGGAATATCTGCTGGCGTCCGTGGCCCGTCGGCTGCAGGCAAAATCCAAGGAGATGTCGGAGTTCGACGCGTTCAACGCGGTACAGGACCACGTTTTACACGCGGCGTCCGCACACATCGACCGGGTGGTGCTCGAGGCGTTCGTCGCCGGCATCAATGCCTGCCCGCACGAGGAAACCCGCGAACTGCTCGGCATCCTCTGCGATCTGTACGCGCTTTCGGTCATCGAAGACGACAAGGCGTGGTACATCGAGCATCGGTACCTGTCCACCGAGCGGGCCAAGGCAGTTACCCGGGGCATCAACGATCGATGCCGCGCGCTGCGACCGCACGCGGAGACGCTCGTCGACGGTTTCGGAATCCCCGAGCAATTGCGCTACGCCGAGATGCTGCACCCGGAGAACCTCGCCGACGTCGCCGCGAACTGAGTCGCCGCTCCCTCATGTTGTGACACAACACTATTGATTCGGGATCGGGCCGAGCGCCTTCAGCCTGCCGTCCGGGCCGATCCCGAACTTCACCGTCCCGCTGCCGGTGGGACAGCACGGCTGATCGTTGCCCTTCAACCATTGGTATTGAACGGCAACGGTGTCATCGGCCGGCGGTAAGACGGTGATGTACGGCTTGGGATTCGGGGTGGCCGGGCCCAGCGGCGTGTTGTGGTCGAAGAAGAGCAGCTGCTGTCCGGTGGACTCGCTGGCGATGGTCGGAATGATCTGCACCCAATACAGACGGCACTTCTTGGCATGTCCCCGAGCGATTTCCACCCAGCTGCTACCGGGGATGGTGATCGGCACCGACGCGATGGCCCGCTGCACCGTCGCGGGCGCCGGCCCGTCGGAGTCCTTGCACGTCTCGGATGGGGTTGGCGGCGAACTGGCTTGGTGCCCGCCGCAACCGGAGGCCAGCAGGATCAACAGGATCACAATCAGCTGACGCACTCGGTGAGCTTAGCGAAGGCTGTGAATGTCCCGTTTGTTTGGTCCGAGACCCCGTTCTGATAGCTCAGGCATCGGGCCCCGCGGGTAGCCTTGACCGGGGTCGGCGGGTCGATGATGACCCGTCTTGACCTGGGGTTATGCGGCATTCCCGAAAGTTCACGGACGCGCTTAGGCCGGTGAGAGGAAGCCGTAAAACGGGGGAAACTCCCGATACCCGGTGCCGAAACATCCTCGTCGCACCATTCACGTAAGCCCATTGTGCTCAATGGAGGGAAGGTAGGCGTGGCCACCGAGTCCATGGCGTCCGACAAAGATGCCGTGAACACCGTGTGCGCATACTGCGGCGTGGGCTGCGGAATGGTGTTGCAGGTCACAACCGACCCCGAGAGCGGCCGGCGCCACATCGGGAAGTCTATTGGAAACAAACAACATCCGGCCAACTTCGGCCGGTTGTGCACCAAGGGCGCCACCACGTCCGACTTGCTCGGGGCGCCTGGACGAATCGAATCGGCGCATCTGCGCGCCGACCGTGGCGAGCCACTCGAGCCCGTCGACATCGAGCGGGCAATTGCCCAGTCCGCGCACCGTTTAAGCGCGATCATCGACGCGCACGGCCCGGATTCCTTTGCCATGTATGTGTCGGGCCAGATGTCCATCGAGGCGCAGTACCTGGCGAACAAACTGACCAAGGGCTTCATCGGCACCAACCAAATCGAGTCGAACTCGCGGCTGTGCATGGCCAGTGCCGGTGCCGGTTACAAACTCTCGCTGGGCGCCGACGGGCCGCCCGGCTCGTACCAAGACTTCGACCACGCCGACGTCTTCTTCGTAATCGGCGCGAACATGGCCGACTGCCATCCCATCCTCTTCTTGCGGATGATGGAGCGCGTCAAGGCAGGCGCCAGGCTGATCGTGGTCGATCCGCGGCGTACGGCGACCGCGGACAAGGCCGACCTGTTCCTCCAAATCGCCCCCGGTTCCGATCTCGCGCTGCTGAACGGGTTGCTGCACCTGATCGTCGAGAACGGGCACACCGATCCCGAATTCATCGCCGAGTTCACCGAGGGGTGGGAGGTGATGCCCAGCTTCCTGGAGCAGTACACCCCCGACGCGGTCAGCGACATCACCGGGATTCCCGAGGACGACATTCGCGCGGCGGCCCGCATGATCGGCGAAGCCAACAACTTCATGAGCTGCTGGACCATGGGCCTCAACCAGAGCACCCACGGCACCTGGAACACCAACGCCATCTGCAACCTGCACCTGGCCACCGGCGCGATCTGCAAACCCGGCAGCGGTCCCTTCTCCCTCACCGGGCAGCCCAACGCGATGGGCGGCCGCGAAATGGGTTACATGGGACCGGGATTGCCCGGACAGCGCTCGGTCCTGTCCGCGGTCGACCGCGCCTTCACCGAAGACCAGTGGGGCATCCCACGGGGAACGCTCCGCACGGACGTGGGCACCGGCACCATCGACATGTTCTCCCGGATGGCCCGCGGCGACATCAAGGCGTGCTGGATTGTCTGCACGAACCCCGTTGCCTCCGTGGCCAATCGGCGGACCGTGCTGGCCGGCCTGGAGCGCGCCGAGCTGGTCATCGCGCAGGACGCCTTCGGAGAAACGGAAACCAACGAATACGCCGACGTCCTCCTGCCGGCGGCCCTGTGGTCGGAAGCCGAGGGCGTGATGGTCAACTCCGAGCGCAACATGACGCTGTTCCAGCCGGCGGTCAGGGCGCCGGGAGATGCGATGCCCGACTGGCAGATCATCGCCCGGGTCGCTTGCGAGATGGGATTCTCGGACGCTTTCAGCTACAACTCGGCCGAGGAAGTCTTCGAAGAGATCAAACGGTTCTCGAATCCGAAGACCGGTTACGACCTGCGGGGGGTCAGCTACGAGCGGCTGCGCCGGGGCCCACTGCAGTGGCCGTGCGCACCCGGGGGCGCCGGCGACCGCAGCCCCATTCGCTACCTCAACGACGGTGTCAGTCAGGCCCGGCTGGTCCGCGAGGACGGCAGCACTCCCCGGCTGGCCTTCCCCACCGAGAACGGCCGCGCGGCGTTCTTCGCCCGCCCGCACCTGCCGCCCGAGGAAATGCCCGACGACGACTACCCGTTCCTGTTGAACACCGGTCGCTTGGCGCATCAGTGGCACACCTTGACCAAGACGGGCAAGGTCGCCAAGCTCAACAAGCTCAATCCCCGGCCGTTCGTCGAAATCCACCCCGACGACGCGGCACGGCTGCACGTCGCCGAGGGTGACGCGATCGAAATCGCTTCGCGCCGCGGTCGCGCCGTGCTGCCCGCCGCGATCAGCGACCGGGTGCGGCCCGGAAACTGCTTCGCACCGTTCCACTGGAACGACCTGTTCGGCGAATACCTCGCGATCAACGCGGTCACCAACGACGCGGTGGACCCGATCTCGAACCAGCCGGAATTCAAAGCCTGCGCCGTCGCATTGGCTAAAGTCGCCGTCCCGGTGGCGAATCGGGGCACTGAACCTCAGCCATCGGTGGATGCCGACGCACCAGCACCCACGCCCACGGAGCTACCGGAAATCAGCGTGTCGCAGGTCGATGCCCTCGCCGCCTTGCTCGGTGTGGCAACAAGGCCCGTGCCGGAATTCGATGAGCTCGGCCGCTCCTACCTCGCCGGAATGCTGACCGCCCTTCGGTCGGATGCCGGTCGATGCGCGTCCGGCGTGCCGACGCTCCCCCTGAGCGCTCCCTTCGACTCGGGCACCCGGCTGTGGGTGGATGGCCTGCTGGCGGGCCTGTTCTCGCGCAACGACGCGCCGCGGGCAACGCCGGCGCCCGCGGTCAAGGCACCGACCACCGAGCCACCCGGAGCCAAACCCGCAGAACGCGCGCCCGTCGTCGTGCTCTGGGCATCGCAGACCGGCAACGCGGAGGAACTCGCCGCCGACATCGCGGCGCGGCTGGGCGAGAAAGAGCTACCCGTCGCGCTGCACAGCATGGACGACTTCCCGGTGACCGAACTGCCGACGACGCGGCAGCTGCTGCTGGTCACCAGCACCACCGGCGACGGAGAGCCGCCCGACAACGGCGCCGGGCTCTGGCGAGCGTTGACGTCAGACGCCGCACCACGGTTCACCGCCACCCGCTACGCGGTGCTGGCGCTGGGCGACTCCAACTACGACGACTTCTGCGGTCATGGGCGCAAGCTGGATGAGCGGCTGGCCCAGCTCGGCGCGACGCGCATCATCGAGCGGGTCGACTGCGAACCCGACTACGACGACGCCGCGGCCAGGTGGCTTGACGGTGTCATCGATGCGCTGTCCCGCACGCCCGCACCGGTGGGCCACGACGGGGTTGCGCCGGCCGTGGCCACCTCGACGGTCGCCGCGCCGCCCCGACCGGCCGACGGGTCCAGAACGGCCGGGTACACCAAGAAGCATCCGCTGATCACCGACATGGCCCAGAACATCAAGCTGGGCCGGCCGGAATCGGCAAAGGACGTGCGGCAGTTGGTGTTTCGAGTGCCCGAGGGCACGATCAGCTACGAGGCCGGCGATGCGCTCGGGGTGTGGCCGCGCAACAGCGACCAGCTCGTCGATGAATGGCTGACCGTCACGGGCCTGGACGGGCAGACCCCGGTCGAGGTCGGCGAGCACGGTCTGATGTCGTTGCGCTCGGCGCTCACGGAGCGAATCGAGATCGCCCACATCAGCCGGGACCTGGTGCGGTTCGTACAGGAGCGCACCGGCGACCGGAAACTCGCCGAGCTGCTGAAGCCGGAAAACAAAGCCGCGCTGACCGATTGGACGTGGGGTCGTCAGTCGATCGACCTGCTGGCGCAGCACCCGGTCTCCGCCTCGGCCCACGAGTGGCTGAGGGTGCTGAAACGCCTTCAGCCGCGCCTGTATTCGATCTCGTCGAGCCCGAAGGAATGCCCCCAAGAGGTCCACCTGACGGTCTCGCCGGTGCGCTACAACTTCCAGGGAGTCCCGCGGCGCGGAGTCTGTTCGACCTACCTTGCCGACCGCTCCCCCGGCGATCGCGTCGCCGTCTATCTGCAGCCATCGAGCAATTTCCGGCCCCCCGGCGACCCGGATACGCCGATGATCATGATCGGTCCGGGCACCGGCATCGCGCCGTTCCGCGGGTTCCTGCAGGAACGACGCGCGCTCGGGCACACCGGTCCCAATTGGCTGTTCTTCGGCGAGCAGCACGCCGCCACCGACTACTACTACCGCGACGAGATCGAGCAGATGCACGCCGACGGGCTGCTCACCGAGCTGGACCTGGCGTTCTCGAGGGACCAGCGCGACAAGATCTACGTGCAGCACCTGATGCGCAGCCGTGGGGCGGAGCTGTGGCGCTGGCTCCAGGACGGGGCGCAACTCTACGTCTGCGGGACCGCGGACCCGATGGCCAAGGACGTCGACCGCGCGCTGTGCGAGGTCGCCGCCGAACACGGCAGCCTCGACCCCGACGCGGCGAAGGAGTATGTCAGGTCGTTGAGCGCCGGCAAGCGCTACCACCGCGACGTCTACTAGGCGCCGCGCTTCCGCCCGACTCGTAATACGACGGAAACGTCACGCACCTGCCACTGAAACAACCTCGCTGCACCATTCACTCATTGGTCGCGCCGAGGAGGGACGTAGTGGCTCTGGATTTTGACGGGCCCCTCGAGGACACCGTGCGGGCCGTGTGCCCGCTGCAGTGCCGGCTGCGGCGTGCGGCTGGCGACGACCAACCCGGCGACCAGGTCGACTGGGCGGGGCTACCGATCAATTTGGACTTCGCGTTCTCGCCCCAGCAGCGCGACAAGGTGTACAAGCAGCACCTGATGCGCAAGCGCGGCACACAGCTTCGGCGGCCACAGGACCGGGGCCAATGGTGCGCTTGCGACTTTGCGCCCGACGGCCGACGCGTCTACCCGGGCGACGCCGACTCGATGTCCAGTCGCTAGCCATCCCGCTGCTCTCGTCCGATCGGGCGGAGAAGAAATCACCGGGGTTCAAAGTGGCGTCGGCCTGCGCACCCAACCAATTTGCGGGATCTAATCGCACCCGACGCGGTCGCAATGGCAGTTTGAGCGTTGCCTGCGCGCTATCAACGCCCACACCAGGGGATCACGATTGTCAACCGCCCCCGCAGCACGCGACGGAACCCCAGCGCCGTCCGGTTTGCTGGCCGCTAGCTTTTGAGGGGTCGGTCGTGAGCAAATCGAACAGCTTGGAACAACGATGGTGGACGTCTCAGTTATCGAAACCTCGGGATTGGGCGACCGCAGTTACCTGGTGAGCGACGGCGAGGTCGCGGTCGTCATCGACCCGCAGCGTGACATCGACCGTGTGCTGGAGTTGGCCGCAGCCCTGCGCATCACCCACGTGCTCGAGACTCATATTCACAACGACTACGTGACCGGCGGCCTGGCGCTCGCCCGAGCCACCGGCGCGGAATACCTTCTTCCCGCCGGGGAAGACGTTGAGTTCCCGCACCGGCCCGTCGGCGACGGCGACCGGATCGACACGGGCGGGCTCCACCTCGAAGCGCTGTCCACGCCCGGGCACACGCACCACCACGTCAGCTATGTGCTCCGCGACGGAGGTGGCCAGACGGTCGGGGTGTTCACCGGCGGATCGATGCTGTTCGGCAGCACCGGAAGGACCGACCTGGCCGGCGAAGAGCACGCCGCCGAATTGTCCCGGCTGCAGTATCGCTCGGTTCGTCGGCTCGCGGACCAGCTGCCCGCGAGCACACCCGTCTATCCCACGCACGGATTCGGCAGCTTCTGTTCGGCCGCCCCCACCGACAGCGACGAGTCGACGATCGGCGACGAACGCCAGACCAATCCGGCACTCACCCAGGACGAACGGGACTACGTCGAACAACTGCTGGCCGAGCTTTCCGCATACCCCGCCTACTACGCGCACATGGGCGTGATCAACAGGAATGGACCAGAAGCACCGGACCTCTCCCCCGTCGCGCCCGTGCGCCCGGAGGAGCTTCGAGCACGAATCGACGCCGGCGAATGGGTCGTCGACTTGCGCAACCGGACCGCTTTCGCAGCAGGACATTTGGCCGGCACATATGGCTTCGAGTTCTCCGGCTCGTTCGTCAATTACGTTGGCTGGCTTTACGCGTGGGGCGCGCCACTAACCCTGATCGGAGAAGGTGCCGACCAGGTCGCCGAGGCCCAGCGCGAGCTCGCCCGCATCGGCGTCGACCGGCTGGCCGGCAGCGCCACCGGCGACATCCGCGAGCTCACTGCCGGATCTGAGCTGCGGAGCTATCGGGTCGCGAGCTTCGAGGATGTCGTCGAGGCGCTCGACGATGCGCGTGTCCTGGTTCTTGATGTCCGCCAAGCCGGCGAGTTCGACGGCGGCCACGTGCGCGACGCGGTCAACGTGGCGTTGCACGAACTGCCCCAACGACTTGGCGAGCTTCCCGAGGACCGCGAATTATGGATCCATTGCGCCAGCGGCTACCGCGCATCGATCGCCGCCGCACTGCTCGACCGTCAAGGTCGGGACGTCGTACTCATCGATGACGAGTACGACAACGCCGAAAAGCTCGGGATAACAACCCCCTAACTCACCAATCTGCACCGGGAGCAATCATGAACACACCGACCACCGACCCGATAACCTCGATCGAGCTGCGCAGGCTGATCGAATCACCCAAAGCTCCATGGGTCGTCGACGTCCGGACCCCCGCCGAGTTCGAGACCGCGCACATCGCCGGGTCCCTCAACGTTCCCCTCGACGTACTGGATCAACACGGCGAGGAAATCGCTCGGCGGCTCGGGCAAGAAGACGACGTCGTGCTGGTGTGTCGTTCCGGGCAACGCTCGACCCAGGCGCAGACGCTGTTGCGCAACGCCGGATTGACCAGCGGGCGGGTCCTCGAAAAGGGGATCACCGATTGGGAGGGCCAAGGTTTCGAGGTGAACCGCGGCGCACAGCGGTGGGAACTCGAGCGACAGGTCCGACTCGTCGCCGGATCGGTGGTCCTGACGTCCGTTCTGGGCAGCGTCGCGGTGCCGCGGCTGAAGTGGGTGGCCGCCCTGATCGGGGGTGGACTGACCTACGCCGCGGTGTCCAACACCTGCGCCATGGCCACCGCGCTGTCCAAACTGCCCTACAACCGCGGTGCGACCTCCGACGTCAACAAGGTCTTGTCGGAACTGTCGGGCTGATCTCGACCCGCGTGTTTCATCGCACCTCGATGGAGATCGTCTGAATCGCGTTGCCGCCGTAGCCAAACCGATTCCATTCGGGTCGTTCGGGTTGCGTGTTGCCCGCCGCGTCGGTCGCCCGTGCCCGCACCGTCGTGGACCCGCGAAGATCACAGCGCGCGAACAACTCCCACCACTGCCAGCTGTGTCGGCGGGGTTCGCCGATCAGACGGGCCGGCTGCCAGGAGTCCTCGCCAACGCAGACGTCGACGCGGTCGATGATCGCCGCCCCCGACCAGGCGACTCCTCGCACGACGATTTCCCCGGCGGCTACAGAGGCACCGTCGAGGGGCTGGGCGATCAGGGCGCGGACCCGCTGCAGGCGAACCGGCTCCCGCACGACACCGCCGTCGCGCTCCCATTCGTAGTGATACCGGTTGGTTTGAAAGAAGCCCTCGAATGGGCGATCCACCACGGCGATCTCGGTCAGCCATTTGACCGATGCGACGGAATACCAGCCCGGCACGATCAACCGGACGGGACGACCGTGCTGCAGTGGGAGCGGTTCGCCGTTCATCGCATATGCGACGAGCGCACCGGCGTCGCGGGCATCCCGAACCGATAGGGCGCGCTCGAAACGCACCGGCCCGCTCGCGCCGTCGACCTGACCCGAGTCGGCGCCGCGGAACACGACATCGTGGGCGCCAGCGGACAGTCCCGCCCAGTCCAAAATGTCGACCAGCCGGACGCCGGTCCATTCGGCAGTGCTCGCCGCCCCGAGATCCCATTGCTCGCCGTCGACCGGCGGGTCGAAGTGAAGCCGTCCGTTGCCGGCGCATTCCAGCGTGGTGACCAGCGACTGTTTCGGCAGCTGGTATAGGTCGTCCAGGGAAAGGCAGAGGCGCCGCTCAACCAAACCGGTGACCGCGAGTTGATACAGCTGCGGATCGAGCACCGGGGTTGGGAAATGATTGCGAACGTAGAAGTGGGCGGAGGGCGTCACGACGCCCCCGATCAGTTGCTGAAGCGAGGTCTCGCAGTTGAGGGGATCCTCCCTTTGGACAACCAGCCCGATGTCGCCGCCGTGACTCACGATCGGCAACCCGGCGGCGGCCCACGCGCACATGCCACCCGCCAGGTTGACCGCGTCGAAACCGGAGCGGCGCAACAACGCTGTCACCGCCGCCGACCGTCCCCCCGAGCGGCATACCACGACAATGCGGCGGTCACGAGGCAGTTCATCCTCTCGAGTGCGCACGCGCCCGACCGGGAGAAGCATCGCAGCCGGCGCGTGCTCGGTACACCATTCGTCCTGCTCCCGCACATCGAGCAGCAGTGCGCCCGCGTCGACCAACGCTTTGGCCGCCCGCGGGCCGACCTGCGGTGTGTCCGAAACGATCTCATCGCCGATGGCGATCGGGAACCCGGCAGCCTGCCAGGCTTCAAAGCCACCGACCAGGTCCGCAACGTCGTCGAACCCCGAAGCCCGAAGCCCGCTAACGGCCACCATGGAGCGCCGGCCGCTGGCGCAGTAGACCACCACGGGCGCCGTGGGATCCAAGTCCGAAAGCGAGTTCGTCAGGTTCGGCAGCGGAATCTCCCGCGCGCCGGGGATGATGCCCTGCATCGTCTCGTCGGAGTCGCGAACATCCAGCAGTTGCAATTGCGGGTCCAGGCCGCGCAATTCGGCCAGCTGGCCGATGGTCAAGCGTGGCGAAGTCTCGACCAACTCCGTGCCCGGCGGTTCGAAGATCATCAGGAACCTTCTTCTAGACCTGTCATCGATTGCGCGGGCCCGGTTGCCCGTACATCGCGACCACCACGGTGCGGTCCATGCTGTTCACGGACCACACCCCCATGGAGCTGTTGGCGCAGTCGCGGATGATCGCCATGTCGTCGGGGTTGTAATACCACTGGTTGACCAGCTCCAGGCTGCTGATGGCGATGGCCGGGTTGATCGCGATCGTTTCGGACGCTTTGCCACGGAACCCGGCGGCGTTGGCCCGGTCCTGCGGCGTCGACCCGTCAGATCCGATGTCGTCATTGATGTTTCGGTTGTTCATCATGTCGTCGGCGTGCCACTGGGCGGCCAGCGTCAGCGCGTTGTCCCTGATGACGTCGTTGGTGCAGCCCGCCTGGTGTTGCAAGGTGTAGACCGCGGAGACGACGGCGCTGTTGAGCCGCTTGTTGTCGGCATGCGCGCTTGCGGGCGCCAGCAGCGCCGGCGCGGCGAGAAGCACGGCCGCGGGTAGCGCGCGTAACCATCTCATGGCCGTTCCCCTCACACCGGGTCGAAGTGCGAAACCAACCATCGGCCGTTGACCTTCTCCAATGCCACGCGGATGACCGGCTGCGTGTCGGTGGGAGCGCCCTCCCCGATGGTGACGGTCTGGTTGACATACAGCAGGACCACGGCGTGGTTCGCCGTCACCGAAACGGGCGCCGCGGCGCTGACTTTGGCGACCGCGGTGATGTGCTTTTCCTTGGCGCCCGGAATGACCACCTGGCGGGTCAGTTCCGTGTAGGCGTCCTTGAAATCGCCGGTCAGCCGCTCGCGGGCGGCGGCCAGATCCTTCTCCACCGAATCGGCCTTATACGAAAGCAGGGCGACGGCGTCTTCGCTCGCGGCCCGCACCGATTCCGCTCGCACTCGCGCGAGGTCATCGGACGAGGCCACCACCCACTTGAGGTAGCCCGCGCCGAGCGCCAGCAGCAACGCCAAGGCGGGTAGCACCGCGTACGCGACAACGCGGGACCATGCGATCGGCGCCCTTGCCCGCGTGGTGCCGGTCTCGCCGTCGGAGCCCTCCTCGATGTCGACTGCATCTGATTCCTCCGGCGTCTTCGCGTCGTCGGCGTCGACCAGTTCCTCATCGTGCGTGGGGGTTTCACTCAACGTCGTCATGGCACGAACACCACGTTCGACACTTTGGCATCGTCACCGACCGTCCGGACCTCGATCCGCATGCGCCACTCTCGTGGCGCCTCCTCACCGGCGGCGGTCCGCGACTTCACCGCGACCGCCACCAGCACCTGCGCGGCGTCGCCGCGCTGCGACTCCAGGCCGGCATCGGTCACGGTGCCTTCCGATTTCGATTGCGCCGCCTTGACGACCTCGATGAACGGCTTGGATCGCTGCTCGAAGTCCTCACGGAAGGCTCCGGTGGCCAGATCGATGATGCGCTGCACGTCGGCATCGACCTCCGTGTAGTTGATGGTGGTGAGGTTCACCGCGCCCTGACGCGCCACCTGCACGAACAGATCGCGCTGTGCTTGTGCCTCGTGCTTCTGGTAGGCCCGGAAGCCAAGCCAACCGGTCAATCCCGCCAGCACAGCCACGACGAGGGCACCGGCCAACAACGCCTGCCCGGTGTGCGATAGCCGCGGGATAATCCGGTGCCGTAAGCGGGTCAGCCGGCCCCTCGACTCGATTGTCTCCCCGGCGATCTCGTCAGCCTGATCGTCGACGTTTTCGCCGCCTGCTTCGTCGACGGCTGCCGCGGTGACGGCCAGCTCACTGTCGTCCGCGGCGGTCACCCGCTCATCGGTCTGTCTTGCCATCTTGCTCCTTACTTAGGCCGGCGGCACTAGAAGTGACTGCCAGTTCTTGGCACGCGGATGGGCCAGGTCGAATTCGGTGTAGCGGCGCCCGTCCGGGCCTATGTAGTCGCCGTTGGCCGGGTCGTACGTGGCGACGGCGAGCGGCGGCGGCGCAGGCGCCGGCTGCGCGGTGCCCCGCGGCGGTGGAAGCCGCGGGTCTTGTCCCGGCGGGTACATCGGTACGCCCTGCCCGGTGTAGGTGGCGTTCGGGTCGCCCTTCCAGTTGTAGCCGTCGTTGAGCGGCACGTATTCTTCGTCGCTTTCGCACAATTCGACCGTGGGCGCCCGTTTCCACGGCTTGCTCTCACACGGGATGTTGCGCACCCCGCGAACGTTGAACTCCGAATCCTGCGGCACGCGGCAGAACAGATCCGCGGCGGGCCGGTCGGGCGCGTCCACGTTGGCCGGCGACCGGCGCTGAGTCGGCGGCAGATATCCCGTCGTGCAGGGGGGTGGCAGATTGATGTTGAGGTTGAAGTCCAGCTGCGCACCCCGGTACTCCTGTTTGGTGTTCGAGCTGGGCACGACGATTGCGGCCATCGCCGCGATGCCCTGGGGGAACAGCACCAACAGTTGTTCGATGTCATGCCGGTAGACAACGGCGATGTCGCCCAGGCTGACCAGGTTCGCAAACAGCACCGGCAGCGCAGGCGACAGCCGATCGAGCAGCGCGCGACTTTCCTCCACCCCGTTGGTCCCCTGCGTCAACAGGTCCCGAAAGGCGGCGTCCTGCGCCTTGAACTGGGCGGTGATCGCCGCGGTTCGACTCGCCCACCGGGCAATCGAATCCGACGTTTGGATCTGAGAGTCGAGAACCGGAGGCGTCTGGTCGATCAACGCGGCAAGCGGCCCGACGGTCTGCCCCCCGGCAATGGCCAGGGCCGCCGACCCGTCGACGATCCTGGACAGCTCGGGCCCGAGACCACCGACCGCGCGATCCGTCTCGTCAACCACGGTGCGCAGGTTGTCGCGCGGAATCGCCTGCAGCGCACGGTTGGTCACGTCGAGCAGGTGTCCGATGTCGACGGGAACGTCGACTCGGCCTGCGGGAATGACATCACCTGCTCGCAGCGCCCGACCGTGATCGCCGTCCTTGCCGGGCTGGGGGGTGAGCTCGATGTATTGCTCGCCGACGGCCGAGCGGCTGTGCACCGACGCCTGGACGTCGGCGGGCACCTTGACGCCGGACCTGATCGCGAGCACCGCGCGAACCCCGGTCGCGGTCACATCGACCGACTTGACCTGACCGACGTCAGTGCCACGGTAGGTGACCACGGACGTCTGGTAGAGCCCGCCCGACTCGGGTAGGTCGACGGTGACGACGTACTCCCCGATCCCGAAAAGCGTCTCGGGCAGCTTCATGTAATTGAAAGCCATTGCGCCACAAGACAAGACCGTCACCAACGACAGGATCGCCAGCTGAATCCAGGTTCGACGATTCAGACGCAGCATTCAGTACCCCCCGAAGTGATATGGATAGGTCAGGGGGTTGCCCGCGGTAGCGGGGCTGGGCTGCATCCCGATCGTCCGTCCCCACAGCAGCTCGAGCTGGGTGAGGTTGCCCTCCCACCGTGAACCGGTGAAGAACCCGGTGTCGAGGCGGCTCAACGTGAGATCGACGATCAGGGTGAGGTTGGCGTAGTCACCGCGGAACCAATTCCTCGCCGTCGACGCCGGCCACGGGTAGGCCACCAAGCCATCCAGCCCTTTGGTCAGCGACGGTCCCGCGTCGGCGAGCGACCGCAGCACCGGCGCGATATTGCGCAGGTTGTTGACCAGAGAGTCTTTGCTCTGGCGCACGGTGTCGGCCGCGATGGCACTGAACTGGCCGAGCTGGTCGATCGCGTCGGCGATCTTGGTGCGCTCGTCGGCCAGCACCTTCAGCGCTTTCGGCACGGTCGTCAAAGCCTTGTCGACCACCGCGTCCTTGTCCGCGAACTGGCCGACCAGCGAGTTGAGATTCTCGGCTGCGGCGATGATGTCGTCGGTCTGGTCGTTGGTCCGTGCGATGAACTCGTCCAGTTGGTGCAGCAGGCTGCGCATGTCGTTCTCGCGTCCGGCGAATGCCTTGGCGATCGCCCGCGTGATCTCCTGCAGCTGACCGATTCCGCCGCCGTTGAGCAGGATTGAGACCGAAGCCAGGGTTTGTTCGGTGGTTGGGTACATGCTCGCGCGCGAGAGCGGGATGAGTGAACCGTCTTTCAGTTGCCCGACCGGCGGCTCGTCCTTGGGCGCCGCGAGCTCGATATGCATCGAGCCGAGCAGGCTGGTCTGTCCCAGCTTGGCCGTCGCGTTGGCGGGCAGGTGGACGTCGCCATTGATGCGCATGGTGACAAGCGCGTGCCAGTCCTGCAGCTCGATCTTGGTCACATTGCCGACGTTGACGTCGTCGACCCGAACGCGGGTGTTTTCCTGAATGGTGACGACATCGGGCATTTGGGCCTGAATCGTGTACGCACCGGGCCCGTTTCCGGAAGTCCCGGGAAGGGTTAACGAGTTCAGCCCCTTCCAACCACCACAGCTGGAAAGCGTTGTGGCACAGACGAGGCACAGCACCGCCATCAGTGCCCGCTTCATGAGACCCCCGCCGGGAGCATCAGGTCCCGCAACACCTGCGTCGAGTTGACCGTGCCGCTCGGCGCGGGCGGCGGCGGCGGCGCTTCGGCGGGTGGCGGCACGGCGGCCGCGGGTGTCGGCGCATCGGGCGGCGGCGGGGGTGTATCGGGCGGTGGTGCGGGAGGCGTATACCCGGGCCGGAGCCAGTCCTCGCTGTAGGTGATCTCACTCGGGCGGGCCTGGGTGCCGACGAACGGGTTGAGCCCCGCCGGAATGTAGTTGTACAGACGGTTTTTGATGATCGGGTTGATGTACTGCAAGCACAGTTTGGAGACCCGGTCGAGCCGGGCCCGGGACGCCGCCTCGATCGAGCTGCAGATCCACTGCGGGATGTCGGCGAAGTTGTTCAGCGCGATGATGCCGGTCATCGCGCTCTGCGCCGGCTGGTAGATGTTCAGGAAGTTCTGGAACACCGTCGGGGCGATGTGCAGGATCTGCTTGATGTCCATGCGGCTGTCGTTTAAGGCGGTGGTGACGGAAGCCAGCCGGTCGAACGTAACGCCCATGGCTTCCCGGTTTTCTGCCAGAAAGTCGCGCAAATCGGTCAGCGCGCCGTCGAGTCCCTTGACCGCATTGGCGATTTCGTTGGGTGTGTTCGTCAGCAGCGTCGTGACGGTGGCCAGGTTTTGGTTGAACGAGGCCAGCAGGTCACTGCTGGACGACAGCGCCGAGACCAGCAACTGCAGGTTGCGCACGGTGCTGAAGATGTCGTCGGCGTGATCGCCGAGTGCGGAGATCGCGGCGGACAGCTTGATCACGGTGTCGCGGGCGGTGTCGCCCTGGCCGCGCACGTTGTCGGCGGTGGAGTTGATGAACTCACCGAGGGAATTCACCCCGTCCGGGGAGGTGGGCTGCAACGCGTCGGTCAGTTTTTCCAGCTGCGTGCGAAAGTCATCCCATTCGACCGGGACGGCGGTGCGGCCGAGCGGGATCGACGCGCCGGGACTCAGTCTGGGGCCGCCCGAGTAGGCGGGGACGAGTTGGACGGCCCGTGGAGTCACCAGCGACGGGGACAGGATCGCCGCGCGGGCGTCGGCGGGGATGGCGTATTGCTTGTCGACGGAGAAGGTCACCTTGGAGCTACTGGGTTGCGGTTCGATCTTATCGATCACCCCGACCGTGACCCCGAGGATGCGCACGTCGTCGCCGACGAACAAGCCGTTGGCTTCCGTGAAATACGCCGTGTAGGTGTTCCTTTCGACCTCCTTCCACAGCTTCGAGCCGACCAGGAACGAAGCCACGGCGAGGGTACCGACCAGGCTGACGGCGGTCAGTCGTTGCAGAGTGCGGCGGCTTATCTTCACTGTCCCCCCAGTTGGCCGTTCGCGGGCGGCTGCTCGGGCTCAGGCGGCGGGCCCGGCGCCGGACCCGGCGAGGGTGGCTGAGACCAGATCGGGTGCGGCGCTTGCTCCGGCGGCACGGGCGGCGTCCCGGTCGGCGGATCCACCGACTCCGACGGCAGCTTCTGCTCGGGGTCCAGGAACCGGTTGTACATGCGGGCGTCGATCGTCGGCCCGCTGATCTGGCCGGGGATCAGGTTCGCCACGTAGGCCTTGAAAAACGGTCCAGAGCCGAGGCATTCGCCGAACGACATCGCGTAGCGTTTGAACTTGGGCAGGCTCGCCTGAATGTCCTGTTTGCGATTGTCGAGGACCTCGAGCACGCCGTTGAGCTTGTCGAGGGCGGGCTTCAGCTGAGTCCTGTTGTCGTCGACGAGGCCCGAAACCTGGTGTGACACCGCGGTGAGATTGTTCATCAGCGCGTCGATGGAGTCGCGTTCGTCCAACAGCGCGGCCAGCAGCGCATTCGAGTCCGCCACCAGAGCCGCGATCTGTTGGCTGCGTCGGCCCAGCACCGTCGAGACCTTGTTCGCGTTCCCCAGTAGGCTGCGCAATTGGGCGTCGCGGTTGTTCAGTGTCTCGGAGAACCGGGCCACGCCTTCCAGCGCCGGCCTGACCTCCGAAGGCGTTTGCCTGAAGGTGTCCGCCAAAGTGGTCAACGCAGAGGATAACTGTGCGGTGTCCAGCCCGCTGATTTCGGTCGTCAAATCCCCGAGCGCATCGGGAAGGTCGTAGGGCGAGTGGGTCCGTTCGAGCGGGATGGTGCCCGAGAGCTTCCCTTCTCCACGTGACGTGAGCTCGAGCATCTTGGCGCCCAATATGGTTTCGGTCTTGATCGCGGCTTCCGTGCGGTCGCCCAACGTGATGAAGTCACGGACGGTGAAGCTCACCCGGACCTTTGTGCCTTCTAATTTGATGCCGGTGACCCTTCCGACGCCCATGCCGGAAACCCGCACCGAGTTACCCGCCCGGATGCCGCCGGCCTCCGAGAAGTATGCCGCGTAGTCGTTGGTGTTCTTGACAAATGGCAGCTTGTCGTAGTTGAAGGCCGCGATCGTCACGCACACCAAGATGAAGACACCCATCGCGCCGATCTTCCACTGGCTTCGCCCGCCGGCTTTGTTCTTGGACTTGGTCATTGGGGCGTGCACCGCCCGCTCGGCTGGCCGAACAGCTTGATGAAGATCGGGTTGCCCCCCTTCCCGTTGACTTTCATCAGGACCTCGCAAAAGTAGAAGCCGAAGTAGTCGCCGTTGAGGCCTTGCCGGGCCAGAACCTGATAGATGTCGGGAAGTTGCTTCAGGAGGTTGTCGACGTAGTCGCGGTCGGAGAGCACCTGCGCGGACATGCGATCCGTCTCGTGCACGACGTCCTTGATGGGCTGGCGGGCCTGGACAAGCAGGTTGGCGACCGACCCGGCCGCCGCATTGACGTAGGCCAGCCCGGTGGAGATCTCATCCTTGCGCTGCGCCAAGCCGTTGACGAACTGGGACAGCTTGTCCAGGCCGTCGGAGAACTCGCGGTCGCGGACGGCAAAGGTGTGCAGCACGGTGTTCAGGTTCGTGATCAGCTCGGTGATCAGCTCGCTGCGCCCGGCCAACGTCGAAGTGAGCATCGAGGTCTGGGCCAGCACCGAAGCGACGGTTCCGCCCTGCCCCTGAAAGATGCGGAGCAATTGACCGGACAAGGCGTTGACCTGATCGGGGTCCAACGCCCGGAACAACGGCCGGAACCCGCCGATCAGCGCATCGATGTCCAGCGCCGGCGACGTCCGTGCCAACGGGATCGTCGCGCCCGGCGGCAGCCGGTGCGAGCCGGGCCCCTCCTCGAGCGCGAGGTAGCGATCGCCGATCAAGTTCTCATAGCGCACAGCGACTTTGGTCCCCTCGGTGAGGCGCACGCCTTTGTCCACCGAGAAGCCGATGGTGACGGTGCCGTCGCGCTGCAGGTGCAGGTCCCCGACCTTGCCGACCTCCACCCCCGCGATGCGGACGAAGTTGCCGGACTTCAGGCCGGAGATGTTCGTGAAGACCGCGTGGTAGCCGGTGCGGTCTTCGAAACGAAACTGGCCGAAGACGGCGACGAGCGTGAACGTGAACACCGCGCACACCGCGGTAAAGGCCACGATGCGCACGATGATGGCGGACATCCTTCGTCTTTTCACGGCGGCGGTTGTCCCCCACGGTAGAAGTAGCGCGGCGCTTCGGGCGGGTTCTTCGTGGTCGGGAACCAGTTCGCCCACCACGGGTTACCGGTGGCCATGTTGGTGCGGATTTCGTTCGGGGCGGCACCCCACCCGGTGTCGGTGACCAGCGCACGTACCGGGAAGTTGGCACTCGGGTCGGGCAGCGACCCACAGCTGGGCTTGCCCCCCGGGCCGCCGGTGGCATTGGTTTTCGGTAGGTGCTTGGGGTACCGGTACGGATCGTCACCGAACAGCAGCCCGGCGTCCAAAATAACGGAATAGCCGTTGCCGCCCAACGCGTCTCGGCCCCCGTGGTCGACGTACCACTGCGCGCCCTGGAACAAGCAGGTGAAGGTCGGCGAGTATTTGTTCAGCAGCGCCGTGGTCGGATCGAGCAGGTTGATCGATCGGACGATGTTGGATTCGTTCCTGCCGATGACGTTGATGCCCCTCTGGCTCAGGCCAACCGCCGACAACAACAGCGTGTCCAGCGACCGCTGGTTTTCGGTCAGGGTGTTGCTGGTCGTCGCCGCCGAATCGAGAATCGACAAAATGTTCTGGGCGGCATCGGAATAGATCGCCGTCGTCTTGCCGAACAGCCGCCAGTCCTTGTCGATGGTGTCCATGCGGGGGTTGACGGTCAGCAGCACGTCATTCGCCCCGGTGATGGCCTGGCCGAGCCGCTCGCCCTTGCCGCGCAACGCTTCCGAGAAGGCCGACAAGATCGCGTTCAACTTCGCCGGGTCGATCGCATGGACCACCGACTGGAGGTTTTCGAAAACGGTGTTGACTTCGACCGTCACGTTGCGCGAGTGCAGCACCGCGCCGGGCTTGAGCGGGGTCGCGCTGGGGTTTTCGGGCACGATCAGGTCGACATACTTCGATCCGAAGGCCGTGGTCGACTTGATCTCCGCCTCGAGGTTGCTCGGCAGATACTTGAACGGGCCGGGCTGCATCTTGAGTTGCAGCTGAGCGGCTTTCACGTCGGTGCCGATCGAGCCCACCTGGCCGACCTGCACGCCGCGCAGCTTGACCTTGGCTCCCTGCTCCATCACGAGTCCGGCCCGGTCCGACACCAGCGTCAGCGGGATCGTTTCCTGAAATTTGCCGGAGAACGCCCCCGCGGTCACCGCGATGATTGCCCCGATGAGGATGAACAGAGTCGGAGCCCACCAGATCGGATCGAGTCTGCTGCGGCGGACACGATTCCGTTGCCCGGGGCCGCTCTCCCTGTGATTGCTCATGCAGTCATCCCGACAGGTTGAAGTTGCCGGACTGCCCGTAGACGGACAACGAAATCGCCAGGCAGACAAACGCCGTGACGATCATCGATGACCGCACCGAACGCCCGACGGCCTCCCCCACCCCGGCGGGACCACCTGTCGCGGTGAAACCGTAGTACGTGTGCACGACCATCACGCCCGTCGCCATGGTCAGGGCCGCCAGAAAAGACCAGAACAAGTCGGTGGGGCGCAGGAACGTGGAGAAGTAGTGCTCGTACACCCCGCGCGATTGGCCGTAGCTGTAAATCGTCAGGAACTTGGCCGCGATGAACGACATCAGCACCGCGACGGCGTAGAGCGGAATGACGACCAGGATCCCGGCGATGATCCGCGTCGACGACAGATACGTGATGGCGCGGATGCCCATCACCTCCAGCGCGTCGATCTCCTCGTTGATCCGCATGGCGCCCAGTTGCGCCGTCGCGCCGGCACCGATCGTGGCCGCCAGCGCCAGGCCGGCGGTGCACGGCGCGATCATCCGAACATTCAGAAAGGCCGACAGAAAACCGGTCAGCGCCTCGACTCCGACGTTGGACAACGTGTCGTAGCCCTGGACCGCGACCAGGGCGCCGGTGGTCAGGGTGAGGAAGCCGATGATGCCTACGGTGCCGCCGATCACTGCCAAAGCTCCTGTGCCCATGCCCATCTCGGCGATCAGCCGAAGCAGCTCGCCCGGATAGCGGCGTACCGCGTCGGCGATGTTGGCCAGGGATTGGCCGTAAAACGCCGTCTGTTCACCGAGCTTGCGGGCGTAATCGGTGGCCCTGGGGCCAAGGCTGATGATCCACGACGGTTCCCGCGCTGCGTCGGTCATTTCGCGGTGACCTTCACGCCGAGCGCGGTGAGCACGATGTTGATGAAGAACAGCGCCATGAAGGAAAAGACGACGGTCTCGTTGACGGCGTTGCCAACACCGGTGGGACCGCCGCCCACCGAGAGGCCCTTGTAGCAGGCGATCAGGCCCGCCGACAACCCGAACAGCGTGGCCTTGATCAGCGAAGTCACTACCTGGGGAAGCCCCGTGACAAGGGTCATTCCCGCGACGAAAGCGCCGGGGGTGACGTGCTGAACGAAGACCACGAAAACGTAGCTCCCCGTCAACCCGGTGACCGCGACCACCGAGTAGAGCAGGACCGCGACGAACGTGGCGGCGATGATGCGCGGAACCACCAGTGCCTGAATCGGATCGACGCCGATCACTTTCATCGCGTCGATTTCCTCGCGGATGGTGCGCGCGCCCAGGTCAGCGCACATCGCGGTAGACCCGGCGCCGGAAACAACCATCGCCGTGACGACGGGCCCGACCTGCGTCACCGACGCCAGGCCCGCGCCTGCGCCGGACAGATCACCGGCCCCGATCTCGACCAGCAGGATGTTCAGGACGAAGACGATGAGGACCGTGTACGGGATCGACAGCATGATCGTCGGAAAGATCGACACCCGCGCGACGAACCAGATCTGCTCCAGCAATTCCCGCCACGCCCACGGCCCCCGCACCGCGGCGACCAACGCCTGGGCGCTGAGTAGGAAGAACTCGCCCAACGCATTCATGGGCTTCGCGATGGTGGAGCCGTTCACAAGGCTCGCTCCGCCCGACCGCCGTCCATGTGGCCCAATCCCGTGTTCCATTCTCGTAATGCAATTAATGCGCCGGCAATTAGCCAGCGCGAAAGCACCGGTTGTTGTTACACGCCGACCGCGATGTCCGTTTGCGCGCCTAGATCACGCGAGGAATTTACGGGCAAACCCAATACCGCGTCAGGGTTGGAATCAACACGAAGCAAAATTGGCCAGGGCGAGTAAGACTCGGCAGAGGACCCGTGCCGTCTGCATACGCGGCACACGAGAACAGCTAAAACCCCAGAATGACGCCGGTTCGCTTGGCGACAGATGTCAGACCGCCGGGTGCCCGGCCGGCGGGGCGCGAAGCCGGGCGGGCCAGCATGCGGTGAATGTCACAAATTTCGCGGAACGCCTCGGCAGCGCAGACGCTAAATGGCCACTCGTCGCTTGACGAGTCTTCCGTTGCCAACAACCCAGTTGAGCGTCCACGGCCACCGTCCCGTTCGGCTATCGCCGCCAAGCGACACGGTTCGGATTATCGGTGTTCAAAACAAGGGTTGCGTTCAGGATGAGGCTAAAAGCACCGATAGCAACAGTATTTGCGCCCGGATACGCTTACTCGGGTGACCGATACCCCGTCCTCCTACCTGGTGTTGGCGTCCCAGCGGAGCGGCAGCACGCTGCTGGTCGAGTCGCTGCGCGCGACCGGCGTCGCCGGCGAGCCGCAAGAGTTCTTTCAATACCTGCCCGCCACCAGCCAGGCGCCCCAGCCGCGCGAGTGGTTCGCCGGCGTGGAGGACGAATCGATCCTGAGCCTGCTTGACCCACTTGACGCCGGGACACCGGACCTCGCGCCGCCCGAGATCTGGCGCGACTACATCCGCACGGTCGGGAGGACGCCGAACGGCATTTGGGGCGGCAAGCTGATGTGGAACCAGACGCCACTCTTGCTGAACCGTGCGAAGAATCTCCCGAATCGCAGCGGCGACGGTCTCCTGGCCGCCATCACCGACGTGGTGGGCGAAGAGCCGCTCTTCATCTACGTGCATCGGCCCGATGTGATTTCGCAGGCGGTGTCGTTCTGGCGAGCGGTGCAGACGCGGGTGTGGCGAGGCAGGCCGGACCCGGCTCGCGATGCCCGCGCCACCTATCACGCCGGCGCGATCGCGCACGTCGTCACCATGCTGCGCGCCCAAAACGAGGGCTGGCGGAATTGGTTCGCCGACGAAGGCGTCAACCCGATGGAGATCCCATACCCGGTGTTGTGGCGCAACCTGACTCAGGTCGTGGCCTCCATTCTGGAGGCGCTCGGCCTCGACCCGCGGCTGGCCCCCGAACCGGTATTGGAACGCCAGGCCGACCAGCGCTCCGATGAGTGGGTGGACCGCTACCGTGCAGACGCCGAGAAGCTCGGCCTGCCAACCTGACCGCGGCCCGAGATCACTGCCGGCGGCGCGCCCAAAATTCAGGGCGAGCTAATCACTTGGTCCGGGCCACCCGACACGCCACCATTCCGTCAGCGGCCGTGCGGCATCTAGGCCGCCAAAGGCGAACGAGGAGCGGTCATTGTGGGTGAAAGCGGTCCGAATGACGGACGCGAGGAAAAGACCGGGCAACGGACCGGCTGGCCCAGACGGGTTCGATCGGTATCGGTGGACTGGTGGGCGACCGCGGTGGCCGGCGTGATCGTCGCGCTGGCTGTGGCCAACGCGCTTCCGAAGATCCCATGGTGACCCGGATGAGCACCCTTCGCGCCGAGCCCCACGAGACGTCGGCCGAGGCCACTTTCACCAGCAACCGCCCGCTCGACTACGTGCCGGGCATCCTGCTCCTTATCGGGGTCGGGGTGCTGGGTAAGTATGCCCAGGTGTGGTGGAACGCGCTGGCCAAACATCACCACTGGACCGTGCCCGACATCGAATACGTGTTGTGGGCCATCGTGATCGGGCTGCTGATCACCAACACCATCGGCCTGCACCCCATCTTCCGGCCCGGCGTGCTCACCTACGAATTCTGGCTCAAGGTCGGAATTGTCGCGCTGGGTTCGCGCTTCGTACTCGGCGATATCGCCAAGCTCGGTGGCGCCAGCCTGGTGCAGATTCTGGTGGACATGACGATCGCCGGAACGATCATCATCGGCGCGGCGCGCGCGTTCGGGCTGTCGGGCAAGCTCGGCTCACTGCTGGCGATCGGAACGTCCATCTGCGGGGTCTCGGCCATCGTGGCGGCCAAGGGTGCGATCCGGGCCCGCAACTCCGATGTCAGCTACGCGATCGCGGCCATCCTGGCCTTGGGCGCGGTGTCGCTGTTCGTGCTGCCGCCGCTGGGCCACGCGATCGGGCTCAACGATCACGAATTCGGCCTGTGGGCAGGCCTTTCGGTGGACAACACCGCCGAGACCACGGCCACCGGTTACCTGTACTCCGACCATGCCGGCAAGATCGCGGTACTGGTGAAGTCGACCCGTAACGCGCTGATCGGATTCGTGGTCCTGGGCTTCGCCCTCTACTGGGCCGCTCGGGGCCAGGCCGACGAGGTCGCACCCGGCGCAAAGGCCAAGGCCGCGTTCGTCTGGGAGAAGTTCCCGAAGTTCGTGCTCGGCTTCCTGGTGGTCTCCGCGATCGCGACCGCGGGCTGGCTGACCAAGGGCCAGACCGCCAACCTCGCCAACGTGTCGAAATGGGCGTTCCTGCTGACCTTCGCCGGCGTGGGACTCAACACCGACATCCGTCAGATCGCACGCACCGGATGGCGACCGCTGGTGGTCGCGGTCATCGGCCTCACCGTTGTCGCCGCGGTCTCGCTGGGCATCGTGTTGCTGACATCGCGCGTGTTGGGTTGGTACACAGGCACTTAGCCGCATGCGAGAGCCGTCAGCCGACGTTGGTGCCGCCCTCGGCGATCCTGCGCACCGCCCGGAGGAAGACGTCGATCTCCTCGAAGGTGTTGTAGAACGCGAACGACGGGCGAACGGTGGCCTCCAGTCCCAGGCGCCGGAGCGCGGGTTGTGCGCAATGATGCCCGGCGCGGACCGCGATACCCTCCGCGTTGAGCGCCTTGCCCACCTCGAGCGGCTCGTGTCCCGCCAGCACGAAGGACAGCACGCTGGCCTTCTCGGTCGCGGTGCCCACCAGACGGACACCGGGAATGTCGGCGAGGCGCGGCGTCGCGTACTCGAGCAACGAGTGCTCGTAGGCCGCGATGCGTTCGATGCCCAACCGCTGCACATAGCGCAGCGCCTCGGTCAGCCCGACCGCGTCGGCGATGTTGCCGGTGCCGGCCTCGAACTTGGTCGGCGGCCCCTGATATAGCGAGCGTTCGATCGTGACGTCGGCGATCATGTGACCGCCGCCCTGCCACGGCGGCGTCTCCGTCAGCGCCTCCTCGGTACCGTAGAGCGCGCCAATACCGGTGGGGCCGTAGATCTTATGTCCGGAAAACACCAGGAAATCGGCGCCGAGCTCGGAAACATCAACGGGCAGATGCTGAATCGATTGGGCGGCGTCGATAAGCACCCGAGCCCCATAGCGATGGCCCAATTCCACGATCTCGTCCACCGGGACCACCGTCCCCAGCGCGTTGGACACCTGACTGGCGGCCACCAGCTTCGTCCGAGGACCGAGCAGTTCCTCGAATTCGCTCAGCAATAGATTACCGGCATCATCGATCGGCGCAACCTTTAGGACCGCTCCGGTTTTCTGCGAAATGAGTTGCCAGGGAACGATGTTCGCGTGATGCTCGAGATGAGTGATGACGATCTCATCACCGGGCTGCAGATGCTTTCCACCCCACGCGTGCGCCACCAGGTTGATGGCCTCCGTGGTCCCGCGCACAAACACGACGTTCTCAGAGCTTGGCGCGCCGATGAAATCGGCCACGGTGTCGCGGGCCTCTTCGTACGCGTCGGTGGCCCGGGCCGCCAATTCGTGTGCGGCGCGGTGGATGTTGGAGTTCTCGTGGATGTAGAAATGCGACAGCCGGTCGATCACCACCTGTGGCTTCTGGGTGGTCGCCGCGTTGTCGAACCAGATCAACGGCTTTCCGTTGACGACCTCCTTCAGGATCGGGAAGTCGGCCCGGATCGCGTTGACGTCGAACACCTCGTGCTCATCGGGCAACCGTGGCACCGTATCGGCGACGCTCAGGAAGGAGTAATTGTGCTCGTCACCTCCGGCCGTCACCGGCGTTGGCGCGGCGCCGTCCGACCAGCCCAGGTCGGGGACCGGGGGCGCGTCGGACCCCCAGGAAGGCACCGAATACGGAAACGCCCCACCCGGAGCCGAGGGGACCGCCGTGGGCGCCCCGGCCACCGCCCCGGGCACGGTCGGCACGACGCCCTGGCCCGGCACGCCAAAACCGCTGAAGTCACCGAGCACGGTGGTCGTGTCCGGCAGGCCGCCACGGGGCGCGGCGGGAACCGTCTGCGGCGGGGCGTTCGGTTCCGGTGTCGCCGGAGCCGGAAGGTAGATGTCGGTGACACCCAGCGCCGGAATCGGCGCCGGATACACGTCGGCGGCCCCGGCGGCCGCCTGACCGGCTGACGTCGCGGCCGTGGCGTCCGGCACGCCGCCCCGCGGGGCGACCGGCGCCGCCTGCGGCGGGGTTTCGGGTTCGCGCGACGTCGGAGCCGGAAGGTAGATGTCGGTGACACCGAGCGCCGGGACCGGCGCCGAATACACGTCGGCGGCCCCGATGGCCGCCTGACCGGCCGACGTCGCGGCCGTGGCGTCCGGCACGCTGCCCCGCGGGGCGACCGGCGCCGCCTGCGGCGGGCTGTCGGGACCCGGCCGGATGCTGGCCGCATACAGCTGGCTTGCCAGCGCGGCGAGTTCCGCGGCGCTGATGGGCAGGTCGCTTTCGGCGTCTACCGCTCGATACTCACTTGTACTCATGGAACTGGTCCACGGCGACGTCGTCGAGCACGGCGAGCGCGTCGTCGGTGAGAACGGCCAGTGACGTGTAGAGCGTCACCAGGTACGTCGCGATTGCCGACTGGTTGATGCCGGTGAACCGCACCGACAGACCCGGCGCCTGCTCGCCAACCAGGCCCGGCTGGAACAGGCCGACCACACCCTGCCGCTCCTCGCCGGTGCGCACCAGGATGAACTTGGTCTTGCCGTCCTCCACCGGCACCTTGTCCGACGGGATCAGCGGGATGCCGCGCCAGGTGATGAACTGCGCGCCGAACAGGCTGACCACGGGCGGCGGCACACCCCGATAGGTGGCCTCGCGGCCGAATGCGGCGATTCCGAGCGGGTGAGTCAGGAAGAAGCTGGGCGTCTTCCACACCTTGGTGATCAGCGCGTCCAGGTCATCGGGTGCCGGAGCGCCAGCCAGCGTCTGGATGGTCTGCTCCGGAGTCGCCTGGGCCAGCAGCCCGTATTCGGGGCTGTTGACCAACTCGAACTCCTGACGCTCCTTGATCGTCTCGATGGTCAGCCGCAGCTGCTGCGCTATCTGGTCGTGCGGACTCGAGTACAAGTCGGAGACTCGGGTGTGGATGTCAACCAGGGTCGAGATGCTTCGCAGCGTGTATTCGCGCGGGCTGGTCTCGTAGTCGACATATGTCTCGGGCAGCGGTTCTTCGGTGCCGGCGCCCGCTTCGGTCTTGATGGCGACCCCTTCGGGGTTGACCACCCGATTGACCCGGTAAAGGCCCGCTTCCACCGGGACCCAGCTGAGCAGGTGCAGCAACCAGCGGGGCGTAATGGTGGAAAGCTGCGGGACGGTCTTGGTCGCGTTGGCAAGCTGTCTAGCTGCAAGATCGCCGAGTGCCTGAGACTCGCTTTGAGCCGACGTCATCGTGGTCCTTCCATGCTCGATCGAGTGCTGCAGCGTGGTGCGGCAGGTCCATGATCACCCGCCGTGACCGGGTTCGCGCGCCGAGCCTAGGAGACTCTCGGAGCGGCGCAAAGCATTACTCCCGCGCTGAATTAAAGGGCCGTAAAGCGACCGCAATCTGACAGTGATATTCGTCTGGGCCTATAGTGGGGGCCATGCAACAGGCCGTTCAGCCGCGCTTCGTTCCTTCGCGCACCGCCGCCTGCTGTTGTTGTCGCTGTTGTTGATTTCCTGACGCTCTGAAGACGCAGTAGAAATCCCGCGCCCTGCCCACCGATGGGGCTACCACCGCCCCGGCCCAGACGCGCGTTCGCCAGCAAAAACTTTCAGGAAGAAAACCATCCATGACAGTGATGTCACTACCCACCCGCGCCTCCGCGCCGGTGGAGACCCGCCACCGGGTCCTCGTCAGGCCGGCAACCGAAGTCGCGCGGATGACGCGCTACCGCGGGGGCACATACTCCCATACCGTGGACACGGTCGTGTTCGACGATGGTAGCTCTGCCCGCACCGACCTGATCAGGGTCAATCCCAACCTCCACGCGTATTCCTTGGACTTCTTCGGCATCGCGCCTCATCGGCCATCCCGCTACCGTCTGGGCAGCTGGTCGGCGCTGCCCCACCTGCGCAGCCGCGACTACGAAGCCGAGGTCGACTGGATCCTGCGCAACTCTTTCCCGATGCGCACGACGGCCGAATTGAGCGAACAACTTCGGGCCGCGGGCGACCCCGCGGGACGGGCCCACATCAGCGAACACGAGGCGATCGCCGCCACCCAGGCCGCGGTTTGGCATTTCACCAACGGTTTGACCCTGGATACTCGGCCCCTTAACGCACCCGTCAAGGTACGCCGGGCGGCCGGACGCGTGTTGACCTTCGAATTCGACGGCGAACCCCAACTCGGCGGTTACTCGGTGTGGGTGGACGCCGATGCTGCGGTCGGCTTGAAACTACAGAAGTCCACCGACGGCGTTGCCTGGCAAGACATTTCGCGCTCGCAGCTGACGGTGGGCGCGGGCAGGGGCCGTCATCGACGCACGCTCGGGGTGGGCAGCACGCTGTCGGCCAGCAGCCACGGCAGCGGCGGGCGTGGCTATCGCCATTACCGGTTGATCGCGACGACCGACGCGGCCAATCCGAAAATCGACCATGTTCGCTTCTGGCTGACCGGCTCCCGCCACTACCGCAATGCCGATCGAATTGTGCACCTCTACAATTATCTGATCACTGGGGCGCGCAAAGCCTCGCGCGATACGGTGGAACCACAACTAGTCGATACCGAAGCAACCGCCAATTCGGAGCTCATAGGACCGTTTCAAGTGCCAATCCCGTTGACGCTCAACGTCGGCGACGGACACACGCTCGTCGATTCCGACGGTGAGACGATCGTCGGCATTGTGCAGGCGGGCGCGGACTTTTACCTCCGGCCCGCACCGGGTACGTCCACAACGACGGTCACCGCGACAGCACCGGAAAGCCTCCCCGGACGGGTGCTGACCGGCGTCGCGCTGGAGGGAGCGGCACATCGATTCACACCCATTGCTTTGACCGTCCCCACGGCCGTGGCCATCGAATTCGACATCAGCTGGCAGACCGACGAGTCATGTACCGACATCGCCTGAGGAAGACAGATGAGCATCGCAGATAACGTCACACAACTGATCGGGAACACGCCGCTGGTCCGGCTGAACCGGGTCACCGAAGGGGCGGTCGCCGACGTCGTCGCCAAGCTGGAATTCTTCAACCCCGCGAACAGCGTCAAGGACCGCATCGGTGTCGCCATGCTGGATGCGGCCGAGCAGGCGGGGCTGATCAAGCCCGAAACGATCATCCTGGAGCCGACGAGCGGAAACACCGGCATCGCCCTCGCGATGGTGTGCGCGGCGCGCGGCTACCGGTGCGTGCTGACGATGCCGGACACGATGAGCACCGAACGCCGAATGTTGTTGCGGGCCTTCGGCGCAGAGATCGTGCTGACGCCCGGCGCCGAAGGCATGGCCGGAGCCATCGCCAAAGCCGAAGAGCTGGCCAAGAACGACCAACGGTATTTCATCCCGCAACAGTTCGAGAACCCCGCGAACCCCGCGATCCACCGCAAGACCACCGCTGAGGAGGTCTGGCGAGACACCGACGGCAAGATCGACTTCTTCGTTGCCGGGGTGGGCACCGGGGGCACGCTCACCGGCGTCGCTCAGGTCATCAAGGAGCGCAAGGCGTCGGCGAAATTCGTGGCCGTGGAGCCCGCCGCGTCACCGGTCCTCTCCGGTGGCCAGAAGGGGCCGCACCCGATTCAGGGCATCGGTGCCGGATTCGTCCCACCGGTACTCGAGATGGACCTGGTGGACGAGGTCATCAAGGTCGGCAACGAAGAATCGCTGGACATGGCACGTCGGTTGGCCCGGGAGGAGGGACTGCTGGTCGGCATCTCATCGGGCGCGGCCGTGGTCGCGGCGCTGCAGGTCGCCCGCCGTCCGGAGAACGCCGGCAAGCTGGTCGTGGTGGTGCTGCCGAGCTTCGGCGAGCGGTATCTGAGCACCCCGCTCTTCGCCGACCTGGCGGATTAGCCATGTTCGCGGACATTCGACGTGACATCCGGGCCGCCAGGGAGCGCGACCCGGCCCGGCCGACCACGCTGCAGGTGATCTTCGCCTATCCGGGCGTGCACGCGATCTGGGGGCACCGGATCAACCACTGGCTGTGGAATCGCGGCGCCAGGCTCGCCGCGCGGACGTTTGCAGAGGTCGTCCGCATACTCACCGGAGTCGAGATCCACCCGGGCGCGGTCCTCGGCTCCGGGTTGTTCATCGACCACGCGACCGGCGTGGTGATCGGCGAGACTGCCGAGGTGGGCGAGGACGTGACCATCTACCACGGCGTCACCCTCGGCGGCAGCGGACGGGACACCGGCAAGCGCCACCCGACCATCGGCGACAGGGTGATCATCGGCGCCGGCGCCAAGGTGCTCGGCGCGATCAAGATCGGCGACGACAGCCGGATCGGCGCCAACGCCGTCGTCGTCAAAGAGGTTCCGTCGAGCGCCGTGGTCACCGGGGTACCCGGACAGGTCATCAGCCGCCACGGGCGAAGCAGCCCGGACGACTCGATGATGCCCGACCTCGTGGGCGTCAGTCTCCAGTCGCTCCTCACCCGGGTAGCCAAGCTGGAGGCAGCCAACGACGGACAACAACAGTCCGAGCGTGTCATCAGGCCGCCGGAAGCCGGCGTATGGCACGGCGAAGACTTCTCCATCTGAGGACCACGTGAGCACTCTCGTCATCGCGGGGACGGCGCTGGTCGCGGCGCTGGGTGTCGCCAGCGTGGCGGGCGCGATGTTCAATCGGCGCTCCGGGGTGCTGCGCGAAGTCAGCCCCGATTCCCCGCCGGACACGTCCGACCTGGGCTTGGCACAAACGGGCCCGACGGTGGTGCACTTCAGCGCCGTGTGGTGTGGCCCATGCGCGTCAGTGCGCCGCGTGGTCGACCAAGTCTGTGCCGATCTTCCTGACGTGTCGCACGTGGAGATCGATATCGACGCCAATCCCGCCGCCGCCAAGCGGCTGTCGGT
>NZ_LZJB01000346.1:0-6629 GCF_001666895.1 Mycobacterium sp. E3298 | reverse complement strand
TCGACGTCGACCGGGTCGTCAAGGCGCGCGAGAGCATCGCGGTGCTGCGCAACCACTCAGATTTCGCTCAGCTCGATAGGGCAGAATCAGTCGGGTGACGAACCCACAAGGACCGCCGAACCAGGACCCTTCGACGTGGGGCCGTCCCGGCAACCAAGGCCCGTTCGGTCAGCCCCCCACCGAGCGGCCGACCGAGCGGATCAACACCGGTGGTCCGGCGCCCGCGCCCCCGCCGCCGGCCGCCGGTCCGCCGCCGGGTCAGACCGAACGGATCGCCACGCCGCCGCCGAACATGCAGCGGCCCGAGTACGCGCCGCCGCCCCCGCCGACCCCGCCTGCGGGGCCGACGGAGAAGCTGCCCACCCCGGGCGAGGAACCGGCGCAGGGCAAGAAGAAGCGCCGCTTCCTGCGCGACCCGCTCTCGGTGCTGCTGGTCTGCATCATCGTGGTCTGCCTGGTGATCGCAGGCCTGGTCGGCGCGGAACTGTACGTCCGCCACGTCGCCAACAGCAAGGTCGCCGAAGCGGTGGCCTGCGAGGTCAAGGACCAGGCCACCGCATCGTTCGGGGTGGCGCCGTTGATGCTGTGGCAGCAACTCACCAAGCACTACACCAACATCTCGGTGCAGACCGCCGGTAACCAGGTCCGCGACGCCAAGGGCATGAAGATCGACATCAACATCCGCGACGTCCGGCTCAAGGACACGCAGGACTCCAAGGGCACGATCGGCTCACTCGACGCGACCGTCACCTGGACGTCCGACGGCATCAAGGAGTCGGTCCAGAACGCGATTCCGGTGCTGGGCCCGTTCGTCACCAACACCGTGACCACCCACCCCGCCGACGGGACCATCGAGCTGAAGGGCATGTTGGACAACCTGACCACCAAGCCGGTGGTGTCGGGGACCGGCCTTCAGCTGCAGATCGTCAGCTTCAATGCGCTCGGCTTCACGATGCCCAAGGAGTCGGTGCAGTCGACCCTGGACGACTTCACCTCGCAGTTCACCAAGAACTACCCGTTGGGCATCCACGCGGACAGCGTGCAGGTCACCAACGACGGTGTGACCAGCCACTTCTCGACGCGTAACGCAAGCATCCCGACCGGCAACAACAACGACCCCTGCTTCGCCAACCTCTGACAATTCAGCCCGTTCGGCAACGATGCGCGCCGGCACGGCGCGGTGAGGCGCCGGACAATTCAGCCCGTTCGGCAACGATGCGCGCCGGCACGGCGCGGTGAGGCGCCGGACAATTCAGCCAAGCCCGTCGAGCACGGCACGGGTGCCGGACAGGCCGAGCCGGGTGGCGCCGGCGTCCAGCATCGCGAGCGCGTCCGCGGCGGCGCGGATGCCGCCGCTGGCCTTGACGCCCAACCGGCCCCCGACGGTCTGACTCATCACGGTGACCGCGCGCACCGACGCGCCCCCCGCGGGATGGAACCCGGTCGAGGTCTTGACGAAGTCGGCGCCGGCGTCCTCGGCCGCGCGACACACCTGGACCAGCGTGCTCTCGTCCGTCCCGGAGAACAGCACCGCCGACTCCACGATCACCTTGAGCACCGACCCGGCATCCACGTCGTTCATGGCGGCCCGCACGGCCGCGATGTCGGCCCGCACCGCGTCGATGTCTCCCGCCAGCGCGGCGCCGATGTCGATGACCATGTCCACCTCGGCGGCCCCCGACGCCACGGCCCGTTCGGCCTCATGCGCCTTGACCGCCGAAATGTGCTTGCCCGACGGGAAACCCGCGACGCTAGCCACCCGGACGCCCCCGGTGCGCACCGCGACCGGAACCATCGACGGCGACACGCACACCGCGTAGACGCCCAATTCGGCGGCCTCGCCGACGAGCGCGGCCACGTCCGCCTCGGTGGCCTCGGGCTTGAGGAGCGTGTGGTCGACCATCGCCGCCAGCTGCGCCCGGGTGGGTTTGCCGGCCACTAGAACCTCTCCTCGGGCCCGCCGGGATTGCAGCCCGACGCGACCATCTCGGCGTCGTCGACGACCGGGCGCCACGGCTCCAAGTTCCAGCTGGTCTTGCCGGGCTCGGCCACCTCGGCGAACTGCCAGTGGCAGATGAACTGCGCGCGCATCCCCGGGGTGTCCGCGTCCGGCGACAGCGCCAGCACCTCGCCCCACGCCTCGTCGGCGAGCGCGACGTTGCCGGGTTGCCCGGCGGCGGCCGCCCGCCCCGACGGTGTCGGGAAGACGCGCAGGCTGCTCATGCCGCGCCACTGCCCCCACTCGGTGTGGTCGATGAACGGCGGGGACGGCAAAACCGGAGCGGCCGCCGCGGTGGCCGCCGGGCCCCACAGCGCGAGAAGCACGGCGGCGGGCGCCGTCAGCAGCGCCTTCATCCGGCTAGCGCGACTTACCTTGGATTTCCAGAAGTTTCGGCCGTACGTCCACGAGATAGACGCCGGCCGCGCACGCGGCGATCGCCATCCCGAGTACCCCGAAAACAAAACTCAGGATGGACGTCAGCGCGACAGCCAGCCCCAGGATCACCAGCCACACCGGCTTGGTCAGCTTTTCCGCGGCCGTGTACGCGTCGGGCCGCTGCAGCGCGGCGTGCACGAACGCGTATACCGCCGTGACCAAAACGGCGATCTGCAAGACCAACATGACGGTTCCCACGAGGTGGCTCACGCCTTAAGCGTATGCGGGCCCCGTCCCAAACGTCGACTCAGAGTTGCCCGAGGGCAACTCCGAGTCGACCGTCGGACTTACTTCTGGGTGACCTTCTTGGCGGACGCCTTCTTGGCCGGAGCCTTCTTGGCCGGAGCCTTCTTGGCGGGCGCCTTCTTGGCGACGGCCTTCTGGGCCTTCTTCGCCGTCTCGTCGGACTTCTTGGGCAGCTCGATGCCGACCAGCTTGGCTGCACGCTCGCCGACCGCGCGGGTCTGCGATGCGACGGTGCCCAGCGCTTCCTGGGTCAGCTCGACGGCCTGGTCCACGTAGCCCTCCGCGCGCGCGGAGGCGTCGTCCAGACCCGTCTGGCTGCGCAGCCGCTGCAGGGCGGCCTCGCCCCGCTCGACCAGCTCGTTGTAGCGGTTGGTCGCGGCGTCCAGGTAGCCCTCGGCCGCCTTGCGCAGCTCGTCGCTGGTGAAGCGCTCGCGCAGCTCGCCGAGCTGCTCGGGCAGGTCCTCCTGCAACTTGGTCAGGCGAGCGCGGCTCTCCTCCACCCGGGTGCGGGTGTCGACGCGGGTCTCTTCGGCGCGATCACGCAGGTTCGCGATCAGCTCGTTGACCGTCGCCAGGGCCAGGTCGGCCGCGCCGAGGGCCGCGAGCAGCGGAGCCCGCAGATCTTCGATGTTGGTGTTATCCGCCATGGTGATTCCTTTCGTTAACGGCGTTCTTGGGTGTTGCTATGGGAGACGAAGGGCTGTAATCCAAGCGGTCGGTGGTCTATGCGTGCCGGCCAGAAGGGGGAAGCTCACTCGCCGTTGGGTTCGGTGGAACACTCCTCGTCGCTTGGTTCACTGATTTCATTTTGTTGGGTGAACGATGTGTAGATGTCGAGCAGAACCTGCTTCTGGCGCTCGGTGATCGCGGTGTCGGTGATAATGGCGTCGCGCACCTGGCTTTTGTCGCTCGGCTCCAAAATCCCGGCCCGCACATAGAGAACCTCGGCGGAAACCCGCAAGGCCTTCGCGATTTGATTGAGCACGTCGGCGGACGGCTTGCGCAATCCGCGCTCCACCTGGCTCAGGTACGGATTGCTGACCCCGGACTTTTCGGCGAGTTGGCGCACCGAGACCTGCGCGAGTTCGCGCTGGGTGCGAATGAAGCTGCCGATGTCCGAGGCCATGTCGGAGGCGGCATTGGACACCTTCGCGGAGAGCTTCTCCTCGGGTGCCATGGCGCGCTCCTGGGTCGGATGGTCGATGGTGACGGCCATCAGACTACTACAAGTGCTTGCTATTGCAAGCACTTGTTAGCACTACTAGAAAAGTACCTGCGCGACCGCGTAGATCACCAGGCCCGCCAGCGACCCGACCACGGTCCCATTGATCCGGATGAACTGCAGGTCACGGCCCACGTGCAGCTCAATGCGCCGGCTGGCCTCCTCGGCGTCCCAGCGCTCGATGGTGTCGGTGATGATCGCTGTGATCTCGACTCCATATTGCGAAACCAGGTGCTGGGCCGCCCGAACGATCCAGTTGTCCACCTTGTCGCGCAGGTCGGCGTCGTCGCGCAGCGACTCCCCGATGCGGACCACCGTGTCGGCGATCCGGGTGCGCAGCGTGCTGGACGGGTCGTCCACGCCCTCGAGCACCAGCCGTTTCAGCGTCTTCCAGGCCGTCGCGGCGGCATTGGCGATCTCGTCGCGCGCCATCAGCTGCTCTTTGATCGCGTCGGCGCGCGCGATGGTGTCGGCGTCGTTTTGCAGGTCGTCGGCGAATTCGAACAGGAACCGGGTCGCCGACCGGCGCAGCTCGTGATCGGGATTGCGGCGCACCTTGTCGGTGAAATCCATCAGCTCCCGGTGGATGCGATCGCCCACCAGGTGGTCGATGAACCGCGGCGACCACGTCGGCGAGTCACGCTCGACGACCCGCTGGATCACCTCGCCGGCGTTCAGCGACCATTGGAAGGCCCGGTCGGCCAGCAACTGGATAAGTGCCTCCTGCCGGTTCTCGGCCAGCAGTGTCGCCAGGACCCGCCCGACCGGCGGCCCCCACTGGGGCTCGGCGATGCGCCGCACGATCATCCGGTCGATCACCTGCTGGACGTCCTCGTCGCGCAGCAGCTCGACCAGCACCCGTAGCACCGTGGCGGTCTCGCTGGCCACCCGCTCGGCGTGCGAGGCCTCCGACAGCCACTTGCCGAGCCGTCCGGGCACCTGGGCGTCGCGGAGCTTGGTCTCCACCACAGGGGGCGACAGGAAGTTCTCCCGCACGAAGGTGCCCAGCCCCTCGCCGAGCTGATCCTTCTTGCGCTTGATGATCGCGGTGTGCGGGATGGGGATGCCCAGCGGATGCCTGAACAGCGCCGTCACCGCGAACCAGTCCGCGAGGGCGCCCACCATCCCGGCCTCGGCGGCGGCACCGACATAGCCGACCCAGGCGCCCAGGTTCGCGTGGGCCTGCGCCCAGCGGCAGCCGAGGAACAGGCCGGTGGCGCCGATCAGAAAGCTCAGCGCCACCGCCTTCATCCGGCGCAGCGCCACCCGTCGCTCGGCGTCGGCCTGCGGGTCGGCGCCGGCGAAGGATTCGGCGAGCGACGGATGGGGACGCCCGGTTCCGCTCGACGGGGTCGTCGGGGCGGGGGCCGCCGCGCGGGGCCCCGGTGCTTCGCCTCGGGGCGAGGCTCTGTGTACCACCACTCCATCATTCATCGTTGCGGGCGTTTGGTGTGACCGCACTGTTCACAAGCCCGCGAGGGGCGCGCGGTCACCGTTCGAAACAGGCCCGCACGCCGTATTATCGAGGGCGTCTAGTGAATGGGATATCGGCGACAGTGGCAGAGCGAACGTTGGCGGCGGCGGCCAAGACGGATGGCCGCAAGCGGCGCTGGCACCAACACAAGGTGGAGCGCCGCAACGAGTTGGTAGACGGCACGATCGACGCGATCCGGCGGCAGGGCGGCGCCCTGAGCATGGACGACATCGCCGCGGATATCGGCGTATCCAAGACGGTGCTGTATCGCTACTTCGTCGACAAGAACGACCTGACGACCGCCGTGATGATGCGGTTCACCCAAACCACCCTGATTCCCAACCTGGCCTCGGCGCTGACCTCCAATCTGGACGGCTTCGACCTGACCCGCGAGGTCATCCGGGTGTACGTCGAAACCGTCGCGAACGAACCCGAGCCATACCGCTTCGTGATGTCGAACAGCTCGGCCAGCAAGAGCAAGGTGATCGCCGACTCCGAGCGCATCATCGCCCGCATGCTCGCGGTGCTGATGCGCCGACGCATGCAGCAGGCGGGGATGGACACCGGCGGGGCGGAGCCGTGGGCCTACCTGATCGTCGGCGGTGTGCAACTGGCCACCCACTCCTGGATGTCGTTCCCGCGCATGAGCCGCGACGAGTTGATCGACTACCTGACGATGCTGAGCTGGAATGCGTTGAAGGGCATCGTCGAGGTAGGCGGATCGCTGGAGAAGTTCCGCGAGGAGCCCCACCCGTCGCCGATCGTTCCGCCCCGCGGCCAGTAGATGCGTCCCCGCGGGGGGCCCGGGGCGGTTCTCATTTTGTGAATTCGACCCGTTTCGTGTGACGCTATGACCCGCTAGTGAGAACGACGTGCATCGCCCGCAGCGACTAGCATGCAGAGGGTGCACCGGGGGCGACGCAGCTGCGCCGTGCTGGCCGGGCGTCCCTGCCTCCGCGTAAATGAAAGGCTCTTCTCGACATGTCTGTGCAGCTCACGCCGCATTTCGGAAACGTGCAAGCCCACTACGACTTGTCCGATGATTTCTTCCGGTTGTTCCTGGACCCCACCCAGACGTACAGCTGCGCCTACTTCGAGCGCGACGACATGACCCTGGAAGAGGCGCAGCTTGCCAAGATCGACCTGGCGCTGGGCAAGCTCAAGCTGGAACCGGGCATGACGCTGCTGGACATCGGCTGCGGCTGGGGAGGAGCGCTGCACCGGGCGATCGAGAAATATGACGTCAACGT
>NZ_LZJB01000345.1:0-830 GCF_001666895.1 Mycobacterium sp. E3298 | reverse complement strand
GCACGCGGTGAGCGCCCTGGCCATCACGGGTGGCGACACCCCGCCCCCGGCCCGCATCGTGCTGCTGTCCGACGGCGGGGAGAACAAGCCGTCCAATCCCAGCGACCCGCAGGGGGCGTTCACCGCCGCCCGGGCCGCCAAGGCCGCGGGCGTGCAGATCTCGACCATCTCCTTCGGGACGCCGTACGGCACCGTCGAGTACGAGGGCGCCACCATCCCGGTTCCCGTAGACGACCAGACGCTGCAGAAGATCTGCGAGATCACCGACGGCCAGGCGTTCCATGCCGACAGCCTGGAGTCGCTGAAGAACGTCTACTCGACCCTGCAGCGCCAGATCGGGTACGAGACCGTCAAGGGCGACGCCAGCCTCGCGTGGATGCTGCTGGGGGCGGTCGCGTTGGCCGGCGCGATCCTGGCCGGCCTGTTCCTGAACCGCCGGCTGCCGTCCTGACGATCAGACCGGCAGCCGCCGGTTGATCAGCAGCGCCAGCGCCGTCGCGATCAAGGCGGTGATCACGCCCAGGCGCAGCCACCCGGCGCTGCCCGGCCCGGCCACGGTGCGATAGCCGATGTCCTTCTCGATGGCGTTGTAGCTCTTGTTGAGCTCGGCGATGTTGCTGGCGGTGTAGGACTGCCCGCCGGACAGCTTGGCGATCGTCTTCATCTGGTCCGTCGAAACCGGGACGGCCACGCGCTGCCCGTCCATCTCGATCTCGCCGGTCTTGGTGCCGAACGAGATCGTCGAGATGGGCACCCCCTCGTCCCGGGCCAGCCGCGCCGCCGTGTAGACCCCGTCGTGCGGGTCGCTGGGATTGGACGGCTTGTTCTCC
>NZ_LZJB01000344.1:0-17734 GCF_001666895.1 Mycobacterium sp. E3298 | reverse complement strand
CGAAGGCCGCCGCGAATTCTTCGGCACCCTCGCTGAAGTGGGCCCAGCCGTCGACGTGGGCGGGTATGACGACGCGGGCGCCCAGGATCTCGGCGGCGGCGGCCGCGCGCGCCGAGGTCAGCGTCAGCGGCCGGCCGCGCTCCTTGGCCGGCACGCTCGCCGCGCCCGCGAACAGCACCGCGACGTCGATGACGCCCACCCGGTCGGCCACGTCCTTGACCGCCGCCATCGAGGCGTTGTCGCCGCTGAGGTACACGGTGGGCAGGCCGGGCCCGGACAGCACGAAGCCGGTCACCTCGCAGTTGACGTGCCCGCTGGCGTCGCGCTGCCCGTCGGCCGGCCCGTGAACCGCCGGAACCGCTTGCACCGCAAGCGATCCGGACAGCTCGTAGGTCTGCCAGGGCGCGACCCCCACCGCGGGTGGTCCCAGCCGGGCGGCGCCACCGGGGTGGGTGAGCACCAGCGGCGCGGCCAGGGCCATGCGGCGACCGTCGTCGTCGAGGTTGTCCGGGTGCTGGTCGTGGCTGATCAGCACCGCATCCACCGGGCCGAGCGCGTCGGCGTTCACCGCCGGCCCGGCGAGCTTGGTCAGGTATGCGTGCACACCGGGCGGGTCGAACGTCGGGTCCATCACGATCCGCCGGCCGGCGATGTCGATGACGGTCGTCGGACCGCCCAGCACACTGATCGCACGATCGCGCCGTTGCGCGTCGACCGGGGCGCTCATACGCCCCGCCCCCGCTCGCGCCAATACGGTTCGCGCAGAGCGGCTTTCAGGATCTTCCCGCTCGCGTTGCGGGGCAGCGATTCCACGAAGTCCACCGTCCTCGGGCACTTGTAGCCGGCGAGGTGCTGACGGCAGAAGCCGATGACGTCTTGCGCGTCGGTCTCGCCGTCGGCCACGACGATCGCCTTCACCGATTCACCCCAGAAGTCGTCGGGTACACCGATCACCGCGGCGTCGGTGATCGCGGGGTGCTCGATGAGCACGCTTTCCACCTCGGGCCCGTACACGTTCTCGCCGCCGGTGATGATCATGTCCTTCAGGCGGTCTTCGATGTAGACGTAGCCGTCCTCGTCCAGGCGCCCCACGTCGCCGGTGCGCACCCAGTCCTCGTCGGTGATCGTCTCGGCGGTCGCCTCCGGCCGGTTCAGGTAGCCGGTCATGTTCTGGTTGCTCCGCACCCAGATCTCGCCCGCCTCGCCGGCGGCCACCGCGGCGCCCGTCTCGGGATCCACCACCCGAATCTCGGTGCCCAGCACCGCCTTTCCGGCCGCCAGCTGCAGGTGTGGGCGCGCGGAATCGCGGTGGTCGTCGTCGCTGAGCGCGGTGACCGCCCCGCACAGCTCCGTCTGGCCGTACACCTGCACGAAACGCGTGTCGGGCCAGGTCGACAGCGCCCGGTGCAGCAGCGGCAGCGGCATCGGCGCGGCCCCGTAGACGATGTAGCGCAGGCCGGCGATCGTGGCGTGCGCCGCCTCGCCGGCGTCGAGGAACCGGGCGATCACCGGCGGGACGAAGAAGGCGTGGGTGGCGCCGGCCCGCACGGCGCCCGTGAGGGCGGCGGCGTCGGGTTCGCGGGTCATGATGGTGGGCACACCGGCCCGAATCCCGAACAGCGCGTAGCCGATTCCGCCGACATGGAACAGCGGCATGGCGACGAGGTTCGCGTCCCCGTCGTCGAAGGGGAAGGCCGGCGCCAGGTTCGCCGCGTGGTTGACCAGCGCCCGCTGGCTCAGCAACACCCCCTTCGGGCGCCCCGTGGTGCCCGAGCTGTAGATCACCAGCGCGGTTTCGCTCTCGTGCACGTCGATGTCGCGCTCCGTGGGAGACGCGGCCGCCAGCAGGGATTCGTACTCGTCACCCACCACGACGATGCGCTCCACCCCCGGCGCGCGTGCGGCGGCCGCCTCGGCCGCGGCCCGCAGCTCGGCGCCGACGAAGAGCAGCCGCGCCCCGCTGTCGTCGAGCACGTGCACGAGTTCGTCGCCCATCGCGCGCCAGTTGACGACGGTGGTCACGGCCCCGATCGACGCCGCGGCGAACAGCACCTCGAGGCAGGCGGGGTGGTTCTTGTCCAGGAACGCGACGCTCTGACCGCGCCGCACACCGGCGGCGCGCAGCGCGCCGGCCGCACGGCGGATTCGCGCGGCCCAGTCGGCCCAGGACCACTCCAATTCGCCGTAGCGGATCGCGACGGCGTCGGGCCGCTGCTGTGCGTGCCGATCGACGAATCCCGCCAGCGTCTCCGTGGTGTTCGCCGTGGTGTCGGCTGGTGGCATGAGGCCCCTCCGAGGTCGGTTTGCTCCATTCTGCGATAGCGATCATGCCAGGACGTGCGGTCGGCCTGCCCGGTCCGCTGGGAGGTTCCGCCTACCACTGGTCACCAACAAGTCCTGGCGCAACGGTCGCCGCCGTCGCACGATCGAGCCATGCCAGCAAGGACGCGTCTGCCACCACTGCCACCGGCCACGTTGAGTGCTGATCAACGGGAGCTCTATGACGACATGGCGGCGATGATCGGAGACCACTTCGGGGAACTCATCGCCCGCCGCGAGGACGGTGCCCTTATCGGCCCCTTCAACGGCTGGCTGCATTTCCCGAATTTCGGGAAGCCGGCCTGGGCCTTCAACAAGGCGCTATGGGAGCACAGCGTGCTGCCCGCCACGGTCCACCAGCTGGTGATCCTGGTGACCGCCGCCAAGTTCGGTGCTCGCTACGAGATCTATGGCCACGAGTACTTCGCCCGACGCGCGGGGCTGCCCGACCGGACGATCGCGACCATTGCCGCCGGCGAGCGGCCCAGCGACCTCAGCAGTGACCAGGCGGTCGCCTACGACATGGCGGCGGCGCTGAACCGTGGCGGGGCGCTGGCCGAGACGACGTACCAGGCGGCGCGACGTACGTTCGGTGAGCAAGGCCTCGCCGAAATCGTTTTTCTTGTCGGCTGCTTCTCGATGGTGGCCGTCACCCTCAACGCGTTCGATGCGTCGGTTCCGGGACGCGAGGGGGACGGCGAACAGTACTGCACGCCTTGCTGATTCGCCTGAACCAGTTCGCATCCCTCATTCCATCGAGCGGATCATCATCCCGCCGTCGTCCACGGCCTGCGGGGTCGCGTTGTTGTTCTGCCGGAAGTCGATGAACGCCGACCGCTGGTTGGACGTGTTCAGCAGCTCGGTGAACGTGCCCAGGACGGGAATCGGGCCCTCCGGGGCCGGCACGTCGGCCGTGTAGTCGATGGACGCCTGCTGTTGAAAGTTCGCGCTCTGCAGCGGCCGGGTGTCCGGCGCGGTCAAAGTCTTCATCTCGCCCAGGCCGGAAGATGACGCGTACTCGCTCATGTCGGCCTGCAACACCGCACCGACATCCGTCGCGCCGGCGGGCTTGACCGCGACCCGCAGCTGCGCGCTGCCGTCGGCGTTGCTGAGCGCCACCCAATTCGGCCCGCGGTGCCCGAGCGTCCAGCCGGGCGCGGGGACGATCGAGACGCCGTCGGCAACATCGACCGGATCGGCCGAGGCGAGCCGCACCGGCGCCGCATGGGTGGTCGGGAAGAGGACGACCGCCGCGGTCACGGCGGTGGCGACGGCCAGGCGGGCGGCTGCCCGCCGCGGGCGTATTGGCTGGGGGGTCGACATGTGTGGCTCCTGCTCAGGCTCTGGGCGAACGGGGGGATTCGCCCGCCGGTTCTAACGATCTCCCCGCAAGCGGGCCGGTGTCCAAGACCGCGGCACTATTTGGTGATAGCTCTCCTCTATCGAAACCGGCTTCGGCGGCGGACCGGTGTGTCAACATGTCTGCGGCCCAACCGACCTTCGACCGAGGGGACCAGACGTGGCGAACCCTGACCGTGCCCGCTCACGCACCTTCGTCGTGACGGGCGCCGCGTCCGGAATCGGCCTGGCGACCGCGCGGCGCCTACTGGCCGAAGGGGGCACGGTGATCGGCGCCGACCTGACCGCCGCGCCCGACCTGGGGCCGGGGTTCACGTTCGTCACCGCCGACGTCACCGACGAGGCGGCGATCGCTGCGGTGCTCGCCGCCGTGCCCGACCGCCTGGACGGCGTGCTGCACGCCGCCGGGGTCGCCGGCGGCGGCCCGGTCCACCTGCTCGACAGGGCCGAGTGGGACCGGGTCATCGGGATCAACCTGACCGGCACGTTCCTGGTCGCCAAGGCGGCGCTGGCCCGGATGATCGAGCAACCCCGGGTCGACGGCGAACGGGGTTCGCTGGTGACCGTCGCCAGCGTCGAGGGCCTGGAAGGCACGGCGGGTGGCAGCTCGTACAACGCGGCGAAGGGCGGCGTCGTCCTGCTCACCAAGAACATCGCGCTCGACTACGGACCGAGCGGCATCCGTGCCAACGCCATCTGCCCCGGCTTCATCGAAACGCCGATGGCGCAAAGCGTGTTCGGCCTGCCGGGCATGGAGGGCCCGCTGCACTCCATCACCGAAGAACACGCCTTGCAACGGCTGGGGCAGCCGGAGGAGGTCGCGGCCATGGCGGCGTTCCTGCTGTCGCCCGACGCCTCCTTCGTCAGCGGCCAGGCAATCGCCGTCGACGGCGGCTACACCGCAGGCCGCGATCACGGTGTCGTGAAACTCTTCGGCTTTCCCGAATAGCGCTTTAAGATTCGCGCATGGTCACTCCCGACGAGGCGATCGAGGCGATCCGAGGCACCGGCGGTGCCCAGCCGGGTTGTCGCGCGCTGCACGCCAAAGGCACGCTCTACCGCGGCACGTTCACCGCGACCCCGGACGCGGTCATGCTTTCGCGCGCAAAGCATCTCGACGGCTCGACGGTCCCGGCGCTGATCCGATTCTCCAATGGCGCGGGCAATCCCAAGCAGCGCGACAATGTGCCGGGGATCCGCGGGATGGCGGTGAAGTTCACGCTGCCCGACGGCTCCACCACCGACGTGTCGACGCAGACCGCCCGGCTGTTCGTCTCGAGCACGCCCGACGGATTCGTCGATCTGCTCAAGGCGATGCGGCCCGGCCTGACCACGCCGCTGCGCATGGCCAAATACTTCCTCACCCATCCGCGGCTGCTCGGCGCGCTGCCGGTGGTGCGCGACGCCAACAAGATCCCGGCCAGCTACGCGACCACCGAATACCACGGCTTGCACGCATTCCGCTGGGTCGCCGCCGACGGCAGCGCCAGATTCGTTCGCTACCATCTGGTTCCGGCTGCCGCGCAGAACTACCTGTCCGCGTCGGCCGCCCACGGCGAGGGTGCGGACTTCCTCACCGACGAGCTGAATGCGCGCCTGGACAGCGGGCCGGTGCGGTTCGAATATCGCGTGCAGATCGCCGGTCCCGCCGACTCCACGGTCGACCCGTCCGCGGCATGGCAGAGCACTCAGATCGCGACCGTCGGCACCATCGAGATCACCGGCCTGGAGACCCAACGCGAGCACGGCGGCGACATCGTCGTGTTCGACCCGATGCGGGTGACCGACGGCATCGAACCCTCCGACGACCCGGTCCTGCACTTCCGGACGCTCGCGTATTCGGCGTCGGTCAAGCTGCGCACCGGCGTCGACCGCGGGGCCGAGGCGCCGCCCGCCTGACCGGGAAACCCCCGCCCGCACTCGCCCGCGGGCCGAAACCGGCGGCAGGCTAAGGTTTTTCTTCAGTGTCGCCTTCCCACATGCTCTTGATCTGTTTGGCCGGGCTCGGCGCGGGCGCCATCAACGCGCTCGTCGGGTCCGGCACCTTGATCACGTTCCCGACTTTGGTCGCCCTCGGCTTCCCGCCGGTCACCGCCACCATGTCGAACGCCATCGGCCTGGTCGCCGGCAGCGTGTCGGGCACCTGGGGCTACCGCGCCGAGTTGCGCGGTCAATGGAATCGCCTGCGCTGGCAGCTGCCCGCCTCGTTGGCCGGCGCGGTGCTGGGCGCCTTCCTGTTGCTGCACCTGCCGGAGAAAGTCTTCGCCGAGGTGGTGCCGGTGCTGCTGGTGCTGGCTTTGGTGCTGGTGGTCGTGGGCCCACGGATCCAGGCGTGGACCGGCCGGCGCGCCGAGGTAGCCGGCCGCTCACCCGAACACATCACCCCCGGCCGCATGGCGGTCCTGGTGCTCGGCACGTTCGCCGTCGGCGTCTACGGCGGCTATTTCACCGCCGCCCAGGGCATCCTGCTGGTCGGGGTGATGGGCGCGCTGCTGCCGGAGTCGGTGCAGCGCATGAACGCCGCCAAGAACCTGCTCACGCTGGTGGTGAATGTGGTTGCCGCCGTGGCCTATACGTTGGTGGCGTTCGACCGGATCAGCTGGCCGGCCGCCGGGCTGATCGCGGCGGGCTCACTGGTTGGCGGACTGATCGGGGCGCGGTACGGGCGGCGGCTGTCGGGCAACGCGCTGCGGGCGACGATCGTGGTGGTCGGCCTGATCGGGCTGTACCGACTGGTCGCCGTGGCGTGACCGAGGCGCGGGCCGCATCGGCTGTGCGTTCACGGCTTTGAGTGTGCGCCCAGGGAGGGCCCGCCCGGCGTGTCGCCGCCCTGGGCGCACGCGCAAGTGAACAGAGGCGCGGCAACCGGTTCAGTCCAGCGTGGCGGCGGCCACCTCGTCGATGACGTCCCTCACCTCGCCGCGCTTGCGCCACGCCCGCCGCTGGCGCATCGCCCCGTTGCCCTGGGCTGCGACGCGGTCGAGTTCGCTTACGACGCGGCCATATTCGCCGAGCGTCTCCAACGCCGGCCGCACGCGTTGCACGAGGGCGCCCAACTGATCGCGCGCGGACACGGCTCCGCGGCCGTGGACCAGGTCGAGCGTGCGTCCGGCGAGGCCGTCGTGGGCGGCCTTCCAGTAGGCCGCGCGCAGGGCCGCCGGGGGAAGCCGCCCGGGCTGGTCGTCCTCGAGTGCCGTCATCACCGCGGCCCGGACCAGCGTCGCGAGCAACACCGTCTCGGCAACCGTCGCCGGCACGTCGGCGACCCGCACCTCGATCGTCGGGAAATTCTCCGACGGGCGCACGTCCCAATAGACCATCTTGCGGTCCAGGATGACCTCGCTGTCGATCAGCATCCGCACCGTGCGGTCGTAGTCGTCGGGGGAGGGGAAGAAGGGCGGGGGCCCGGCCACCGGCCAGCGCCGCCACAGTACGCTGCGCCAGCTGGCGTAGCCGCTGTCGGCGCTGCGGTAGATCGCCGAATTCGCCGACAGCGCAAGCAATGACGGCAGCCACGGCCACAGCCAGTTACTGACGTGAATGGCGGCCGCACGGTCGGGAACCTGCACGTGCACATGGCAGCCGCAGATGCCTTGCTCGTGGGCGACCATCCCGTACTCGGCGCCGATACGCCGATAACGCGGGGTGTCGGTGACGGGAAACTCGTGGGGCGTGGCGGGCGGAAGCCCGGCCGCGAGCAGCCGCAGCCCCACCGACTCGGCCGCCTCGGCGGCCGTGCGCCGCAACCGGGACAATTCCTCGCCGAGTTCCGAGCTGGTCGCCACGACACTGGAGGTGGTCTCCACCTGGCAGCTGCTCAGTTCCAGCTGCAACTCGACGCCCCGGCGTTGGGCCGCGGCGGCCACATCGCCGTTTCGCGGAGCCGGTTCGCCCGTTCGCGGGTCGACGAGGAGAAATTCCTCTTCCGCTCCGAAGGTGGGAGGGTCGCTCATCCCGTCGGGGGCGGGCCGATCAGTGGCGGCGCTGCCCCGTCACCAACGGGCCGCGGACGCCAGCGCGGAGTCAGCGGTCGGGTAGATGGGCAGCAGCGCGGACAGGCCGCACGCGTCGACGATGCGGGCGACGATCGGCTCGCGGCTGACCAGGCGCAGCTCGACGCCGCGGTTCTTGCAGCGCTTCGCCTCGTCGGCCAGCACCGCGAAGGCGCAGCAGCCCATGAATTCGAGGCCCGTGACGTCAATGACCAAGGGCCCCGGCGCGGCGACGATGCCGGCGACCTCGCTGATCAGCTGGCGCCAGGTGTGCTCATTGCAGGCGTCGACCTCCCCGCCCGCGTAGATCAGCACCGCCGGTCCGCTGCGATCGGCTGTCGCGCGCAGCGTGCTGTTCGGATCGCCCAACTCATAGACCAGCTTGGTGCTCAGCATGAGGTGGGTAGTTGTCATAGGTTCTGCAATGGCCGAGCTCATCGTGGCCTCCTAATCGACTCGCGTCTCACGACGCTGCGATGGATGCCCGTCCTGCCGTCTGAAGACAGACTCTTCGCGGAGTGCGAATCTCATTTCTATAACAAGACAGGTCGGTCTGTCTACATGTCCTGGCTAAGAGTATGTTGTGCGTTGTTATGACAACTTCCGATGTCGGAACGCCTCCCGCGTCGGCTCGTCAACGCATCTTGACCGCCGCATATGACCTGTTCAGCCGACGTGGAATCCGTGCTGTCGGCACGGAGGAGGTGATCGAGAGGGCCGGCGTCGCCAAGGCCACGCTGTACCGGCATTTCGCCACCAAAAACGACCTCGTGCTGGCCGTGCTGCAGCGGCGCGAGGAGGTGTGGACCCACGGCCTGATCGAGGAGCAGTCCCGCCAGCGCGCCGACACGCCCGAGGAGCAGTTGCTCGCGATCTTCGACGTCATGCACGACTGGATCCAGCTGCGCGACGGCTACGAGGGCTGCTCGTTCATCAACGTGCTGCTGGAGCTCGGTCCCGACTCCCCGGCCGGGCAGGCCTGCATCGTCCACATCGACCACGTCCGCGACATCGTGCGCCAGCGCGCCGTCGCGGCGGGGCTGATCGACGTCGAGGACTTCGCCTCGTCCTGGCACATCCTGATGAAGGGCGCCATCGTGTTGGCGGCCGTCGGCGACACCGACGCGGCTCTGCGCGCCCGCCGGATGGCGGTCGGTCTGATCGAAGAGCACCGGCCGGTGGTGCCCGGGGATCTCGGCGAGGCGGCCAGCTGAGCCGCTGGGGTCAGGCCGCGGTGTTCTCGGCCTTGCGGTAGTGCTCTTCCTCGAGTTCCGCGATGGCCCGCGAGGTGCGTTCCCGCAGCGCGAAGGCGGCGATCAAGCCGCAGACGATGGCGATGACGAGTGCGATCCAGGAGAACCGCTCCAGCCAGCGCTCGGCGGCCATCCCGGCGAAGTACACCACCGCGGTGGTGCCGCCGGCCCAGCAGATGGCGCCCGAGACGTTGGCCGCCAGGAAGCGCGGGTAGTGCATCTTCAGCGCCCCGGCGAGTGGCCCGGCGAAAATCCGCAACAGCGCGATGAAGCGGCCGAAGAAAACCGCCCGAACTCCCCAGCGGTTGAACAACTTTTCGGCCAACGCGACGTGTCCGGGACCGAAATGTTTGGGGAACCGCCGGCCCAGGCGGTCGAAGAGCGGCATGCCGAATTTGCGTCCGATCGTGTAACCGATCGAGTCGCCGACCACGGCGCCGATCACCGCGGCGACGCCCACGCCGATCGGGTTGACGGGCAGGTCGTCGTGCGAGGACATCAGGGCCGCGCTGACCAGGATGATCTCGCCGGGAAGGGGGATGCCCAGGCTTTCGAGCCCGACCACACCGCCGACCACCAGGTAGATCGCGAGCGGTGGGATCGCGTGCAGCAAAGCCTCGACGTCCATGCGTCCAGGATGCCTGACCGTCCGGCGATACGCGCCCTAAACCCTCCGGTTCGCGTCGGCCGGCCTGCTCGGCGTGCCGAGGCTCTCCAGCTGTGGGCGCTTGGGCTCCCGACCGTCGGCCGACGACAGGCCGCGCAGCCGGCGCCAGATCCACGGGAAGAAGCTGTCCTGCGTCCAGCGCAGCTGCTCGTACGCGCCGGTGGTGCGCGAGCGGCGCCGGGCGTCGGGAGTTGCGTGGGCCCAATCATGGTTGCTGCCAGGCAGATTCAGTGCTTCGGCGGCCGCCGCGGCGAACAGCATGTGTCCTTTGCTGGAGGCGTGCACCCGGTCGATGGCCCAGGTGTCCAGCTCGCGCATCGACGGCGCGTTGTAGAGGTCGACGAGCCCGAACCCGTAGCGGTCGGCGGCCGCCGTGATCGCCGCGTTGATGCGGGCGAGACGGCCCGACACCAGCCGTCCGAGTGGGAGGAATTGCGCGACGTTCGGGAAGGTCGTCGTCACCACCGTGGCCCCGGACCCGGCCAGCGCGGCGTAGACGTGTTCGAGGTCGGCCAGGGCCGGGCCGAACGACCGGCCCGGCTGGATGACGTCGTTCATCCCGGCGCACACCGTGATCAGGTCCGGCTGCATCGCCAGGGCCTGCGGAACCTGCTCGTCCAAGACGTCGGCGATCCGCTTGCCGCGGATCGCCAGGTTGGCGTAATGCAGGCCGGGGTAGTGCGCATCCACCATGGCGGCGAGCCGGTCGGCAAAGCCGAGGAGACCCACGACGTCGTCGCCGTCCCATAAGCCCTCGGTCTGGCTGTCCCCGATGGCGACGTAACGGCGATATCCGCAAGGCATAGCCCCGTACACGAAGCCGAGAATAATAGCCATCGCATCCCCGGTGCGGGAAGCGCGGCCACCCACGCGCCCGACGCGGGTCACCGCCCGTCGACTAGCGTCGGTGGGCATGGCGATGCCTTTGAAGGGCAATGCAATTCACGCGGGCCGGCGGGGAAACGTCGCGATCGGTGTTCTCGTCGCCGTGGCCCTGTTCGTGGCGGGGCTGCTGTGGGCGAAGTGGCTGCCTTACGCCGCCAAGGCCGCCACGGCCCGTCGCACCCACCACTGGTCGGGATCGAGCGTTCTCACGGTGGGCGGCATCCACCCCGGCGATCGACCGACCTGGCACGCCGCGGCGACCTTCTTCCACGCCTACGTGGCGTCGATCTGGCCGGCGTTGGTGGCCGCGCTGCTGATCAGCGCCTCGGTGCAGGCGTTGCTCCCGCGCCCGTGGCTGCCGCGCGTGCTGAACCGTCGCGCTCCGCTGTCCAGTGCGCTGGCCGGCGGGGTCGCCGCCATGCCGTCGATGATGTGCACGTGTTGCGCCGCCCCGGTCGCCGTCACCCTGCGGCGCAACGGCGTCACACCGGCGGCGGCCATCGCCTACTGGCTGGGGAACCCGCTGCTCAACCCGGCGGTGCTCGTTTTCCTGCTCTTCGTCGCTCCCTGGCAATGGAGCCTGACGCGCGTGGTCGTCGGCATCGCGACGGTGCTCGGGGTCGGGGCCGCGGTGGGATTGCTGTCCCGGCCGGACGGCGTAGTCCCGGCGCCGGCGCGCGCGGCCGCGCCTTCGGTTGACGACGAGAGCGGGGGCAGGCCGCGCCTGTTCGTGCGGGCGCTGCTGTGGTTGGTGCTGTTTTTGCTGCCCGAGTACGCGGTCCTGGTGCTCGTGGTCGGGGCGTTCCGCGGTTTCCTGCTCACCTTGGGGCAACCGGCGCACCGTGGGCTGCTGCTGGGCCTGCTGCTCGTCCTGCTCGTCGCGATCGCCGGCACGCTCATGGTCATCCCGACGGCGGGGGAGATCCCGATCCTGCAAGGGCTGGCCCTGCTGGGCGCGTCGTCGGGGACGATCGGTGCGCTGCTGATCACCCTTCCGGCGGTGAGCGTTCCGGGCGCCGCGATGGTCGCCCGCAGCTTCGGGTGGAAGGCCACCGCGACCGCGACCGGCATCGTTGTCGCTGCGGGAATCCTCGGCGCTGTGGTGCTCAGCTTGCTGTGACTCGCAACCGGCGCGAGTACCTTCACTGTCATGGCGAGAAAGGGCGAGCGGGCCGCCGAAGCCCCGGCCGCCGATTCGCTTGCGCCGCAGTATCCGATCGAGTCGGTCGACAACGCGCTCAAGCTGCTTCTGCTGCTGGGCGAGCAACCCCAGATCCGGTTGAGCGAAGCCACCCGCTACCTGGGCGTGGCGTCGTCCACCGCGCATCGGTTGCTGGCGATGCTGGCCTATCGCGGGTTCGTCCGGCAGGACCCGGTGTCCAGGGCCTACCTGCCCGGCCCGTCGCTGACCGGCGTCGCGTTCGCCATCTTCGGCCGCATCGACATCCAGCGAGCGGCCACCCCGGTCATGCGCAGCCTCGGCGAACAGCTGCGCGAGACGATTCACGTCGGGATGTTGGACGGGGCCAACGTCCGGTTCGTCGCCGCTGTCGAGGGCCCGGCCGCGGTCCGGGTGGCGTCCCGGCTGGGCCGCAGCATGCCGGCGCATTGCACCTCGACGGGCAAGGTCATGCTGGCGCAGCTGCCCGAGGCGGAGTTGCGTCAGCTGCTGCCGCGAGAACGGTTGCAGCGCATCACCTCGTCGTCGATCGGCAGCCGGACCGAACTGGAGGCCGAGCTCGCCGCCATCCGCGAGCGCGGCTACGCCATCAACCGGGAGGAGAGCGAGGAAGGCGTCGCTTCGGTCGCGGTGCCGATACCCACCCGGGCGCCGGGCCTGCGGCTGGCGCTCAATGCCGCCGCACCCCAGAACCGGCTCGACGCCGCCCGCTATGCCACGGTCGCCGCCGCACTTGTCAAGGCGGCCAAGGAGATTGGCGACCAGCTCGGCTGAGTCCGCCTCCGGTTACCGCCGGTGCCCCGGTCGCAGGAACACATCGTCGAGCGTCACCGTGCGCAGCCCGCGGGCTCGGATGATATCGACGAGCTGCCCGTACACATGGGTGGCTGGTGGATGGTTGAGGTGGCCGATCACGATGTTCTGCGGGAGGAACGACTGGTAGGCCATCCGGACGATCTGGTCCTCGGAAACCAGCGCGGAATCCCGTAAGTCGCCGGACCACAAGGTGGTCACCTCATAGCCCAGCCCGGCGGCCACGGCGGCGACCGCGGCGTCGTGATGGCCGTACGGGGGCCGGAAGTACGGGGTGGCGTCAACGCCGTACGTGTTCCGCAGGAACGCGTCGGTGCGAGCGAGTTCGTCGGCGATTTGGGCCTTCGAGAGCCGAGTCAGGTCGGGATGTGTCCACGTGTGATTGGCCAGCTGGATCTGCCCGGAGTCGACCAGGGGTCGAAGCAGGCCCGCGTTGTCGGTCCACGAGTGGTAGGCGCCGGTAACGAAATACGTGAGCCGCACCCCGGTGTCCCGGGCGAATTGCGTGTACAGCCGCACCACGTCGGTGTCGGCGCCGTCGTCGACCGTCCAGGCCAGGAGGTTGCCGTTGCCCGGAAGCCTGTTCAGCACACCGCCACCGGGTAGCGCGACGCGCGATCGAGGGTCCGGCGGGGGCGACAACGGCGCGGGTCCGGCAACATCACCCAGCGCCACGCACTCGTCAGGCCCGCCGGCGGCGACGGCCACCGTCGCGGCCAGCGCGGCCAGGAACCGGCGCCGGTCCAGTTCGGCCACGTCCATACTCCTCGGCCGTCGGCGCCTTTCGGGCACCGCGAAATTCGGGTCAGCTCGCGGGACAGACTAGGTGCACAGGTAGTTGGGTCCGGCCAGGTAAGGCGAGTGTCCGCCGACCGATACGAACCTGTGACGCAAGCTCAGTCAACCGGCAACCACAAACTTGAGTAGTCTTACGGATCCGGCGGGCAGCGCTCTGCCGCAGGCTGTTTGGCATGACCGTTCCCAACAGCATGTCCAAGACCACCGCCGCGTTTTTCGTTCAGGCCGCCGCCGCGTTCGCGATCAGCTTCGTGACCGCGCTGGGCGGGATCTACCTGCTTCCGCTCGACGCGTGGCAGCGAGGCTTCCTCGGCATCACCTTCCTGTTCTTGGTGTCGAGCGCGTTCACCCTGGCCAAGGTGATTCGCGACCAGCAGGAGGCCGCGACGGTGCGGGTGCGCCTTGACGAAGCGCGCATCGAGAGACTGCTGGCCGACTACGACCCGCTCAACGCCGCCGCGAACTGAGTAGTACTACTCAGGCCCGACGCGTAGAACTGCGCGGGCGCGGGCCCGCCCGACCGGCAATGCTTGGTCCATGGCATCCGAGACAGCACTTCACCTAAGTCGTATCGCCTAATCACGTTATCCCGCAACAGCTTTCCCCGAAAGGTCCGATAACATCCCATGGCAACTCTCACGAGATTCCCCGGCGTCGCCGAGGTGGCGGCGGCCACTCCGGCCGACCGCGACCGCGTCCTGGACGTCATCCGCATCACGTCGCTGATCGGTGTGGTGCTCGGCCACACCGTGATGGCCATCAGCATCATCAAAAACCACGTGTTGATCTGGGACAACCTGCTGACCACCTCGGTGGTGTTCCAGGCTGCGACCTGGCTCCTGCAGATCATGCCGCTGTTCTTCTTCGCCGGCGCCGCGGCCTGCCTGTCGTCGTGGTCCGCCGGCACGAACTGGGGTGACTGGCTGATGAAACGCTGCACCAGACTGTTCCGGCCGGTGTTCTACTACCTGGCGTTTTGGGCTGTGGTGCTGACGGTGCTGTATCGAGCTCTGCCGCAACACATTTACGAGCCGGTGGCCGGTGTCAGCACGCAGCTGCTGTGGTTCTTGGGGGCCTACGTGCTGGTGCTGGCCGCCATGCCGGTGCTGCACCGCATCACCACCGCGGGGCGTCTCGCCGCCGCTGTGGCCTGCGTCTATGGGACCATCGCGGTCATCGACGCCATCAGGCTGCACTGGCCGGCCATGATGCCCCTGGGTTACCTCAACCTGGCCGTCTGGCTCATCCCCGCCATGTTCGGCATCGCCTACCGTCGCCGGCTGCTCAGCGGGCGTGCCGCACTGGCCGTCGCGGCGATCGCGTTCGCCGTCGACGTCGCACTGGTGGCCTGGGGTCCGTATCAGATCAGCATGGTCGGCACCGGTGATCACCGCCTGTCCAACACCAGCCCGCCCTCGCTGCTGCTGGCCGGCCACGCAATCGTCCTGAGCGCGTTGGCGATCGCCGCCGCGCCGGCGATCGCGCGCTGGGCCCGGCGGCCTCGGGTGTGGTGGTGGACGGCGATCGGTAACTCCGGGGCCATGACCCTGTACTTGTGGCACATGCCCGTGCTGCTGGGCGCGCACCTGGTCTTCGACTACCTCGGCTGCCCCCGGTACCCGGGCGCGCGGGACTTCCTCGCCGTCAGCCTCGCGCAACTGCTCATCGTGATCGGCGCCATGGCCGTGCTTTTCGTCGCGTTGCGCCCGCTGGAGAACAACCCGCTGCCGGGCTGGGACGGCGCCCCGACGGTGACGGGGCCCGGTCGGGGAGCGGCCGTCGGCAGCCTGTTGTGTGTTGCGGGCGTGGCGATCCTGGCTGCCATCAGGTGGGGACTCAAGGACGACGGCCTGGTGTGCATGGCGGTGATGGTCACCGCGTTGGTCGGCGCCCGCGTCATGGCCACCGCACCGGCGAAGCGCCTCACCGCGGCGCGCAGGTAGCTCGATGATTCCACGACCCGCGGCGCGGTCGGTCGGCTGCGCCGCGGGTCACGGCTCCTCGTCGAGGCCGTGCTCGATGGCGTAGCGCGCCAACTCCACCCGATTGGCGACCTGAAGTTTGCGAAAGGTCGCCTGCACGTGATTCTCCACGGTGCGGTGGCTCAGTGACAGCTTCTGAGCGATCTGTTTGGCGGACAAGCCCTTTGCCACGTAGCGCAGCACCTCGGTTTCGCGTTCGGTGAGGCTTGGCCTGGCGGGACCGTCGTCCTTGCTCTGTGCCATACGCCGGTATTCGCCCAGCACCAACCCGGCCAGGCTCGGGGTGAACACGGCGCGGCCCTCGGCCGTGGCCGTCACGGCTTGCGCCAGTTCGGATTTGGATGCGCTCTTGACCAGATAGCCGATCGCGCCGGCTTTGACGGCTTCCAGCACGTCGTCGCGCTCGTCGGACGCCGAGAGCACCAGTACCCGAGACGAGGGGGAGACCGCGAGCACTGCCGCGGTCGCCTGCGCCCCGTCGCCGTCGGGCAGTTGCATATCCATCACCACCACGTCGGGCTTGACCACGGCCGCGCGGCGCCGCGCCGCGGCGACGCTGTCGGCGGTGGCGACCACGGTGAACCCGTCGTCGGCCAGGTCGCGGGCGACCGCGTCGCGCCAGATGGGATGGTCGTCAACGACCATCACCGTCGTGGGGGTCTCATCGGTCATGGAACGCCTCTCCGCGTGGCACGCACAATTCCCACTCGGCGCCTTCGCCGGGTTCGCTGCGCAGGTGGGCGCTGCCGCCCAGCGAAGCCAGCCGCCCGACGATCGACTGGGAGATGCCCAGGCGGCCCTGCCTGACCGCCTCCTCGAGCCGGCCGGCGGCGATTCCGACGCCGTCGTCGCGGATGCTCACGAGGACGGAATCGCCGAGGTCTTCGACGAGCACGAAGGCGTGGGCGCCGGGTCCGGCGTGCGCGCCCACGTTGTCCAAAGCGTTGCCCACCGCGGCGTCGAGCTCGGTGCCCACCCGGCGGCCCAGGGGCACCGGTGCCGGGGGCAGGCTGAGGGACACTCGGTCGGATTCCCTGCACCGCAGCAGGGTGCGCAGGTCGACGGTGGCCCCGTCGGCGTCGTGGTCGGCGTCCGTGCTGGCCAGCCATCGCCGCAGCGCGCGTTCCTGCTCGCTGGCCAGGTCGGCGAGTTCTGCTGTGGCGCCACCGATTTCGTGGCCCCTCTTGGCCACCAGCGCCAGCACCTGGATGGCTCCGTCATGGACCTGGCGGGACAGGCGTTCCCGTTCTTGCACCGCGGCCGTCAACCGGGCCGCCCGTTGAAGCTCATCGTGGGCGCGGCGCGCGGTTTGGGCGGCCATGCCGATCGCCATGCCGATCGCAAGCTCGATGATGGCGGTCGCGTTATGCCCCAGGTTGAGGGCGAAATAGTTCTTGACCGTGAAATTGGTGGCCATCACCACCAGGCCCGTGAGCATGCCGCCGGCGGGGCCGAACTGGATGGCCGCCGAGATGGTGGGGTTGCTGGCCCACAGCGTCGTCGGCCAGGTCTGATTGTCAGCCGCCCAGTGTGGGTCGGTCACGAGGGGATTCGACGACATGAGCAGCACGACGATCACGATCTCGGCGAGCACCCATGCCGGTCGGCGGCCGAAGCCGCGCAGGTAAGCCACCGCGCAGGCCGCGCTCCAGCCGATGAGCACCGCGAACAGCACCCAGCCCAGCGCGGGGCGGCGCAGATCCGGGTTGATGGCGATTTGGAACCCGGTCGCGTAGACGCAGCTCAGCAGCCGGAACACCTGCGCCGCACGCCATAACGGCGTGGTGGGATCAAGGCTGTTTTTCGCCATCGTGGCCAGCATAAATGTGGGGCCCGATGACGGTCGGGAAGATCGGCGCGTCGTTAACCTCAGCAGGCCGGTAATCGAGCCACTTCATGACGCCAGGCGGCCTCCGCGGTGAAAGACGACCCCAGGTCCGGCAGGTCGTCCCAGTCCGCGTCGTCGATATCGCGCAGGGCGCCGCCGGCGGCTCTCACCCGCAACGACATTCGGGCCAGCGCGTCGAGGCTGATCGCCTGCAGCACCGCCTCCTGCACCGTGGCGGCGGCGCTGGTGATCCCGTGTCCGCGGCAGATCACGACCGGCCGGCCGCGCATGGCGGCCACCATCTCCTTGCCCAGCGCCGGGGTGCGGATCAGCACGGCGCGCTCGTAGACGGGCACGCCGCCGCGCGCGAGCCACGCGCCGGGAATGTCGAATGCCCCGTAGATCGGGCGGATCGCGATGCCGGCCAGGTCGGCGGCGACGACTGCGGGTGGGTGCAGATGCGCGACGGCACGGTGCCCCGGATCGGCCAGCATGGTCTCCACGTGGATCGGCAGCTCGTTGGGCACGCGATAGCCGCCGAGTTCACCTTCGGCGCCGGCGCCGCCGTCGAAGGTGATCAGCCGAATGTCGCTGGGCCGGGTGAACGCCACCCCGGTGTCGGCGTCGCTTCGACAGCGGATGAGCAGCCGCTCGTCGT
>NZ_LZJB01000343.1:0-1032 GCF_001666895.1 Mycobacterium sp. E3298 | reverse complement strand
GTTCGACGCGCTGAGCGGCATCTGCAGTCACGTCCGCAGCGGTGGCGGCGGCCTGACGCCATCGGACCTGGCCCCCGCCCGGTTGACGCAGCGCGACATCGACGAGCTGTGCCAGCGCTACCCGGTCGCCGACGTGTTGCCGTTGACCCCGCTGCAGCAGGGCCTGCTCTTCCACACCGGCAGCGAGCACGGCAGCGACGACCTGTACGCCGTCCAACTCGACATCAGCGTGAGCGGTGCCCTCGACCCGCACCGGTTGCGCGAGGCCGTGCACACGATGATCAAGCGGCATCCCAACGTGGTGGCGCACTTCATCGAGGATTTCGGCGAGCCCGTGCAGGTCCTCTCGGCCGAGCCCGCGCTGTCGTGGCATTACGTCGAACTCGACGCCGAAGACGCCGAACCGGAAGAGCAGATCCAGCAGCTGTGCGCCGCCGAGCGCGCCGCGGTCTGCGACCTGGCGGAGCGCCCGGCGTTCCGGGCGGCGCTGATCCGCACCGCCGACAACCGGCACCGGTTCGTGCTGACGAACCACCACATCGTGCTCGATGGCTGGTCGAAGCCGATCCTGCTGCAGGAGATCTTCGCGGCCTACTACGGGGTGCAGTTGCCCGCCCCGGTGCCGTACCGCAAGTTCGTCGACTGGCTGGCGGCGCAGGACCGCGGCGCCGCGCAGGCGGCGTGGCGGCGGGTGCTGGCCGGCTTCGACACGCCGACCTTGGTCGGTCCGCCCGGCCGGGTCAGCCTCGGCCCCCGCGGCGTGTCCTCCTTCCAGGTGTCGGCGGAGACCACGCGGGCGCTGGGCGAACTGGCCCGCTCGTGCCACACCACCGTCAGCACCGTGCTGCAGGCCGCGTGGGCGCAGCTGCTGATGTGGCTGACCGGTCAGCACGATGTGACCTTCGGCACAGCGGTGTCGGGCAGGCCGACCGACCTGGCCGGCGCCGACCAGATGGTCGGGCTGCTGATCAACACGGTGCCGGTGCGGGCGACGATCGGCGCCGAAACCACGATCGCCGACCTGCTCAACCA
>NZ_LZJB01000342.1:0-697 GCF_001666895.1 Mycobacterium sp. E3298 | reverse complement strand
TTGATCTCCGGCGGTAACGCCCCGAAGTCAAACACCTACGAACCCCCCGGCTCGAACCATGTGTTTCCCTCGCGAGTGTTTTAGATAGCTGGCTTCAAGCGATGCGCTTGCTTGCGAAGGCTAGAGCGCCGCCCCGTCTTCTCGCTGCCCGTGACTCGACGGTCCGGGTGGGAGGCGCCCCGTTCCAGCGGGTCAGCGGACAGCGCAACGGCCGGGCCGGCGGCCGCCCGCGTTCGCCGTGTGCACGCCTACCTGCGGGAACGGGTGCCGGGCGGATCACGGCCGATAAGCGATCCCGCGCAGCCGGGGCGGATCGACGTGGGCGCTGGACAAAAAATCCGGTCGCAATAAAGGCCGCGGCGATGTCGGCCCGGACAGGGGCCGGCCGGGGGCGTGGGCAAGGCCTCCGCCGCGAGTCGGTTCTTGGGCGCAAACGCGAAACACGCTTTAGCGCAGCACTTTTCGCGCGCTAAAGCGTGTTCCTACGCTGCCGACCCGGAGGTTATCCGGCGAAGGGTGGGCGGGCACGGCCTCGGCGGCGATGGCGGCCGCGGCCACCCCGTATGCGGAGTGGCTGGCCAGCACGGCGGCGCAGGCCGAGCAGGCCGCGGTGCAGGCCGCCGCGGCGGCGGCGGCTTATGAGGCGGCGTTCGCCGCGGTGGTGCCACCGCCGGTGATCGCGGCCAACCGGGCGTTG
>NZ_LZJB01000341.1:0-12399 GCF_001666895.1 Mycobacterium sp. E3298 | reverse complement strand
CGCCGGTGCACGTCCCCGAACCGCCACAGACCGGCGGCACGGGGCCCCAGTGGCCGCCGCACCAGACTCCGCCCGGGCAGGGCTCGTCCCCGCCCCCCAGCAGTGGCACGGGTGGTTCCGGCGGTGGGCATGTGCCGCCTCCGGACACCGGTGGTTCCGGCGGTGGGCACGTGCCGCCTCCGGGTAGCGGCACGGGTGGCTCCGGCGGTGGGCACGTGCCGCCTCCGGGTAGCGGCACGGGTGGCTCCGGCGGAGGGCACGTGCCGCCCCCGGACACCGGTGGTTCCGGCGGTGGGCACGTCCCGCCCCCGGGTACCGGCCCCGGCGGCTTGGGCGGCGGGCACGCCTCGCCCCCGGGCGACGGCGGCTTGGGCGGCGGGCACCTCCCGGCCCCAGGTTCCGGCGGCGGCGGCAGTACGCCCAGCGGTCCGGGTGGGCTGTTCGGCGGCGGACCTCTCGGTGGCGGTCACGGCAGTGGCGGGCCGATCGGGGGTGGGGCCCCCGGAGGCGGCTTCGGCATCCCGGGCGGAGTCTGGTGCGGCGGCCACTGGGGCCCCGTGCCGCCGGTCTGTGGCGGTTCGGGGACGTGCACCGGCGGTTGGGGCAGCACAGGTGGCGGGGCCGACACGTGCGGCGGCCCCTCAATCACCGGCGGCGTCAGCACCGGGTTGGGAACTGGTACGCGGATCGGGGGCAAGATCACCGGCGCGATCGGGGGGACCACGACGGGAACCGGCACCACCGGAGCCGGGGCCGCGGGAATGGGCGGCGCCGCGGGCGGCGGAGGGGCCGCCGGCAGCGGCGCGGCGAACTGCGGAGTCATCGGCTTCGGTGCCGCTACCGGCTCGGGCAGGTTGAGCTTCGCCGCCGGGGCCGACGCCTGGACGGGGGCAGGCGCCTCCTGCGTCGGCACGATCAGGTGCTGCCCGGGGGTGGGCTGCAGCGCGACGGTGCCGGTCGTGCGGATGCCGATCGCCAGCGCGATCCCGAGCGCCAGCACCGCGCTGATGCCGGCGACCGCCAACCCGCTTCCGATCAGCAAGGCCGGCCGGCGCCGCGGTTCGCTTTCTTCGGGCATAAAGAGCTTCTCGATGACGACGGTCGGCGAGTCCGCGTCCTCGTCCGGTACCGCGCTGTAAGCCCGCTCGTCGTCGACCGCCTCGGGCCCGAACGGCACATAGAGGTATTCGGGCAGCGAGTACTGGTCGACGGCACCGGTGCCGGGATCTTGGGCGTATGCAAGCGCGGCGGTCGACGAGGCGAACAGCGGCGCGTTGGCCGAGGCCAGGGCGGCGCCGCGGGCCAGCGCCGTCTCCGGCTCCTCCGGCACGCTCACCGCGAGGGAGGTCGCCGTCTGCAGCGCCGGCTTCAGCGGGGCGATGTCGACGCCCGAGCCGACCACCAGCACGCCGTCCGGCGCGGCCTCCAGCTTTTCCAGCCCGGCGATCATGCCGCCGAGCTGGGCGGCGGCCTGGTCGTAGGAATCGGCATAGATCGGCTGCTTGTAGACGTCGGGAATCGAGCCGTCGGAAGTCTCGACGACCGCGAGCGTCGCGGTGTCGGGCTCCACGAACATCACGGCCGTTCGCTCGTAACCCATTGCGCCGCCGACGTTTTGGGCCAGCGCCGTCGCCGCCAAAAAGGCGGACACCAACATGACGTTTTCGATGCGGTAAGCGGCAAGCGCGTCGCGCAGCGCCGCCGCCTCGAGCTGGTCGGTCCAGGTGACACCGATGGACGACACCTCGAGCCCGGCGTCGGCCGCGCCCTCCCGGGTGCCCAGGATCGCGGCGAGCACCTGGTCGGACGCGCTCGCGGTGGCCGCCTCGTCGGCGGCGGAGACGTCGAAGACGTCCTCTTCCACGGTGGCACCGTCGGCGTATTCGCCTTCCAGGACAACCATTTGGATCGATGCCGGTGCCATCGACACCCCGAGCACGATTTCCAAGACAACCCCTCCAAAGGTATTGCGAGGCGAACCACGGCTAGGCGGAGGAAAAAAACCATGGCTAACTAAGTATCGCGCAGAAAGGGGGCGCGGGCGGCCCGCAGAACCTATGTAGACCTTATGAAGTTCTGATAGGAGCGCGACGGCGTGGGTCCGCGCTGGCCCTGGTACTTCGACCCAACTTGCGAACTGCCGTAAGGGTGTTCGGCCGGGCTGGTCAACCGCAGGATGCACAGCTGACCGATCTTCATGCCCGGCCACAGCGTGATCGGCAGGTTGGCGACGTTGGACAGCTCCAGCGTGATGTGGCCGCTGAAGCCCGGATCGATGAAGCCGGCGGTCGAATGCGTCAGCAGCCCCAGCCGGCCCAGCGACGATTTGCCTTCCAGCCGGCCGGCGAGGTCCTCGGGCAGGGTGAACAGTTCCAGCGTGGAGCCGAGCACGAACTCCCCCGGATGCAGCACGAACGGCTCGCCGTCCACGGGTTCGACCAGCGTCGTCAGCTCGTCCTGCTGCTTCGCGGGGTCGATGTGGGTGTAGCGGGTGTTGTTGAAGACGCGGAACATGCAGTCCAGGCGGACGTCGATGCTGGACGGCTGCACCAGGGCGTCGTCGTACGGGTCGATGCCCAACCGGCCTGCGGTGATTTCGGCCCTGAGGTCGCGATCGGAGAGCAGCACGCGACGAGCCTATCCGCTGCTCGCCGTCGCGCGGTCAGTCGGCGAGATACATCTCCCCACCCTTGGGGTACCCCCCGCCGGTGGTGGTGACGTGGACGTGGTCGTAATGCCCGAGCCGGCTCGGTTGCGCGCCGCCCGGCGTGTAGTAGACGCCGCGCCAGATCGCGTCCTGGATCCCGAAGCGTTTCGCGTTACTCATGACGTACGCGACGATCTCGTCGCCCAGGGCGATCCCGTCGGCGCTCTGCGGGTTGGGGATCATCACGTCGATCGCCAAACCGAGCGGGTGCCAGGGCAGCGGATCCGGTCGCACGCCGCCCATTTCGTGGATCTGGGGGAACTTTGCGGTGATGGCGCGCGAGACCAGGATCGTCCTCACCTGGAGGCCCTGTTCGGGGGTAAGCCCGGCCGGCAGGAACCGGGATCGGGTGTGGTACCTGGACGCCGCGAGGGGCGCATCCATGCCGTCGCCGCGGGACACATCCGACGCCAGCACAATCCCCACCGGCTTTGCCGGCACGATTTCTAAGCAGCACTCTGAGGCGTCGCCAATAACGGGTTGCGCGATGGGACGGGGCACGAAAGGCGCGTCATCGCCGGCCGCCGCGAAGAACACCGCAGCCGGGGCCAGCGCCCCTGCCAGGAGCAGCGGCGATTTACGGCGCTTCTTGGCTAAGCTGTGCCGACCCACCCCAGGCACATTACGACATGATCACGAAAGAATAAACACACGTCTTCGAATTTGCAGGACAGCGGCCATTTCCGCGGCGGCGGGCATTTGTGCGGCAGGGTCGACGCCCGCGGTCGGGTCGCTGGTGGCCGCCCTACTCGCCCAACGGATCCGCCGCCGGATGCTAGCCTTCGTTGTCGACAGCGCCGATGTAGTTCAATGGCAGAACATCAGCTTCCCAAGCTGAATACGCGGGTTCGATTCCCGTCATCGGCTCCACGTTTGAACATGGCATATAGCCCGGTTCCCGCCCCGGCGAGGCCGGTTGTCCCCCGACGGGTTCCCTTAGTTCGTCACTGAAATACCGCGAGCATCGGCACTGCCTCATGCCGCCGAATAACTGGGATCCGCAACTCCGGGCGATAGCGTGAGCAAACAAGAATCGGCGTGCGTCGGGCGCCGAACAGCACGGCTAGGAGGGTGCGCAAGGTGACCAGTGAAGAGACCACCCAGCGAGCGCCAGCCGTTACGCAGACGCGATCGTCTCGCCGAACGGGGGCACGGTGGCAGATTCTCTGGGCATCGTGTTGGGTCTTGTTGTTCCTCACGCTGGTCGCCGCGCTGGTTATGGCGGTGCGTCCGTCGCTGGCTGCGCAAGCCGGGGCCGCCCAATTGGGCTTTCTCGTTCTGTTTGTCGTCGTCCATGCGTGGCTGGGCTACTTCGCACGAGGCATGGCCGCATTCGTCGCCATCGCCGGCGTTGTTGCGTTCGCAATGGAGGCAATCGGTGTCGCGACCGGTTTCCCGTTCGGCTCCTACACCCATCACCTGCCCGGTCCGAAGCCCCTGGGCGTTCCCCCAGTGGCCATCGTCAGCTGGATCATTTTCGGCTGGCTGGCCTGGGCACTGGCCCGGGTGATCATGCGACCCGCTCCCGATGTGGCCGTGGGTGGCGCCGAACGCTTTACGACGCCCATCGTGGCGACGTTCATTCTTGGGGGTTATGACCTGGTAAACGACCCCATCGGTGCGACGGCGCACGACTGGTACTCCTATCACCACCCGACCGGCGCGCTGGGAGTCCCGCTGACCAACTATCTCGGCTGGCTGCTGACGGGCTGGCTGATCTTTCAGCTCGTAGCGCTCGTCGAGGCGCGATTCCCCGGGAGCCCCGCCACCCGAACCCGCCCCTATTGGCTGCTGCCGTGCCTGTTCTGGCTTTCCACCGCCACTCAGGTCTTCGCCGCCCTGATCCACCCGCCGGACGGCGTTGCGGTCCGCGGCGGCAAAACCATCCAGATTGCCGACGTGTACGAGTCAGGCGCATCGGCAGCGTTATTCACCATTCTTCTCACGGGAATCATGGCGCTGGTACGCCTCTACAGTCGCCAACCGTCAAAGATCCCTCATTACTGTACAGAGGAGGCCTGATCGTCGGTGGGTGGGGCCGCAACCGCCCGACTGGTGCGACGGCCCGCGCCAGCGCGTTTCTCGGAAACTGGATGCCCACCGAGCTCGCGCCTTAAATTCGGCGGGAATTTCGGATGGCCGGTGGTTGACAAACCGGTACCGCGGGTAATGGCTAACTCGGGGCCGCGTGAATGCGTGCCATCAGCGATACGCCGAGGGAGTCGCCACGCCAATGGACAACTCTTCCGCCACACCAGTGCGCGTCAGCAGCAGCGCGCCGCACGACGCGCTGCGCCGCGGCGAACGGCCGATCACCCCCGACGATGACCCGTTCTACCGGGCGCCACTGGGATACGAGCACGAAGAGCCGGGGACGGTGTTGCGCTCGCGCGACGTGGAGATCGGATTTCTGGGTCTCATCAGGCAACGAGTGAAAGCCACTCAGTTGCTGTACCGCACCACGAATCTGCACGAAGAACCGGAAGTGGCCGTGACGACAGTGCTGGTCCCGGCGCAGCGCGAGTCAGACGTCGCTTATCCGGTGCTCTCCTATCAATGCGCGATCGACGCTGTGGCGTCGCGCTGTTTTCCCTCGTTCGCCATGCGGCGCGGCGCGGGACCGATCGGTGCGTTCGTCCAAGCCGAGTATTTGTTGGTGACGGCCGCGCTGGCCGAAGGCTGGGCGGTTTGCGTACCCGACCACGAAGGCTGCCATGGCATGTGGGGCGCTCCGGTCGAGCCCGGCTATCGGATTCTGGACGGGTTGCGGGCCGCGATGCGGTCCGGGCGCTTGGAATTGTCGCCGTCCGCACCGGTGGGTCTGTGGGGATATTCAGGGGGAGGACTGGCGTCGGCGTGGGCGGCCGAATTGTGTGAGCGATATGCACCGGAGCTCAATATCGTTGGCGCCGTTCTCGGTTCGCCCGTCGGCGACCCGGGCAGTGTGGCGCGCCGCCTCAATGGCAGCTTCTTCGCCGGTCTCGCCGCACTGATGATTTCCGCATTGACGCAAGTCTTTCCCGGCGCGCAAAGGGTCGTCGATGAGCACGCGACCGACGAGGGCAAGGCGTTGCTCGACGAGTTGCAGACGATGGCGACTGCCCAGGCGGTATGGCACTTCCGCAACGTCGACATCGGGTCCTACGTCGACATGACGGCCGACGAGCTGTGGGACTTGCCCGAAGTGCGCCACATCTTTGACGAGACCAAGCTCGGCAAGTCGGGGCCCAAGCCTCCGGTGCTGGTCGTACAGGCGGTGCATGACGGAATCATCAGCGTCGACGATGTCGACGCACTGGTGGCTCAGTATGAACGCAACGGCGTGTCGGTCACCTACCACCGCGACCGGTTCTGTGGGCATCTGCTGTTGCATCCACTGTCGGCGCCCATGACGCTGAGGTGGCTGCGCGACCGATTCACGGACCGGCCGATCAACGAGCACAGAATCCGCACGGTGTGGCCGACGCTGTTCAACCCCTCGACCTACCTGGGCATGGTCAAGTTGGGCGTCATCACGGCAAAGGTAGTCCTCGGGCGCAGCGTCGAACGCCAACCGCTGTCGACGACGTGAGGGGTTACGGCGCGTAACGCCCGTGCTCGGTGACGACGGCGGTGATCAGTTCGGCCGGGGTCACGTCGAACGCGGGGTTGTAAACGTCGGCGTCCGGCGGCGTAACGACGGCGCCGCCGAACGTCCGGACCTCGTCGGGCGCGCGTTCCTCGATGACGATGTCGGCGCCGGTGGCGAGCGAACTGTCGACCGTGGACGACGGCGCGACGACGACGAACGGCACGTCGTGATGGCGCGCCGCGATGGCCAGGCCGTAGGTGCCGATCTTGTTGGCGACGTCCCCGTTGGCCGCGATCCGGTCCGCGCCGACGAGCACGCAGTCGACGAGGCCCCGCCCCATCGCCGCCGCCGCGGCACCGTCGGTCTGCACCCGGTATGGCACGCGGGCCCGCGCCAGCTCCCACGCCGTGAGCCGGGCACCCTGCAACAGCGGCCGCGTCTCGTCGACGAGCACCGACTCGACCAGTCCGCGTTCGTGCAGGTGCCAGACGACGCCGAGCGCGCTGCCCCACGCGACGGTTGCGAGGTGGCCGGCGTTGCAGTGGCTGAGCAGGCGCAGCGGACGGCGATCACACACGGCGAGAACGACTTCGGCGGCATGTGCCGAGGCGACGCGGTTGAGGCGTTCGTCCTCGTCGAGAATCTCCAGCGCCTCGGCGAGCACGGATTCGGCGCCGGCGTCGAGCTTCTCGAGCGCGCGCGCCACCCCCCAGCTGAGGTTGACGGCGGTCGGCCGCGCCTTCGCGATCCGTTCGGCCGAGGCGCGCACGTCGCCGCCCTCGCGGGCCGCGAGCACCACGCCGAGGGCGCCCGCGGCGCCCAGCGCCGGCGCCCCGCGCACGGCCAGCCGGCGGATCGCGTCGATCAGCTCGTCGACGGTGCGCAGCGTCAGGACGCGATAGTCGGCCGGCAGCGCCGTCTGGTCGATGATCGTGACCGCGTCGCCGTCCCAGTCGATGGTCCTGCGCACACAGGTGACCCTAGCCGGGGGCCTACAGCCTGCCCGCCACGAAGCCCGCGGCCTGATCCACCAGACCGGAGCCGATGTAGGAGGGCTGCAGGTGCGCCGGCCAGCTCGTTCCCCTGCCACAGATGGGGTCACCGGCCGCGCACTGGTCGATTGTCTTGCCCGCGAACGCCGGTCCGACACCGTGGGTGCCGTTGCCGAACAACGCGACCGCCGCGACGTGCCGGTCGGTCCCCGGTGGCAGCCCGCCCCACAACGCGCGGTCCACCACCTCGGCGCCCAGCGAATAGCCGCCAAGCACGATCCGGGTGTTGGGGCAATCCCTGGCCATGGCTTGCACGTGGGCACTGATGTCGTTGGCGCCGCCTCCGGTGGTGATGTTGGCGGGATAGTTCACCCCGTACACCCCGATCGACTTATTCGTCTTGGCGCGCAGCGAATTGACGAGCGCGTCGCCGACCGCGCCGACGCCGGGAGGTTCCTCCCGGCCGCGCGCGAAGACCACCTCCGCGTCGGGGCACGCCGCCGACGCCAGCGGCACCGACGAGATGGGGAGGGGAGCAGCCGCCGGCCCAAGCGCCATCGCGCCGGCGACGATGACAACGGACGGCACGCTCGCGACGAGCCTCATAACGCGATATTACGGAGTTTCTCGAGGCGTCGCCGATGCTTTGTGTGCGCTGTGACCGCCCCGAGCGACATGGCCTCGCGGTACGCGGCAGTCCGCCGAATCGGCGGATAGATAGGAGTCACCGGCCGTATCGTCAAGCCCGTGAATCTCCGCGCGCACGGGCGGCACCCGCGCTGGATCATCGCGGCGATCTCGATGGCACTGTTCTGCGTGCAGATCGATTACTTCGCAATGAACCTCGCGTTGCCCCGCATGGCGTCGGACCTGCACAGCACCACGACCGATCTGCAGTGGGTGATCAGTGTCTACATGCTGACCCTGGGCGCGTTCATGGCACCCGCCGGCCGCATCGGCGATATCTTCGGTCGCCGCCGCACGCTGCTCGCCGGGATCGGGTTGTTCGCAATCGCGTCGGTGTTCTGCGCGGTCGCGCCATCGGCGCCAGTCGTTATCGCGTTCCGGGCCGTGCAAGGCCTCGGCGCCGCCCTGATCTTTCCGGTGTCCGTGAGCGTCCTGACCAATACGTTGCCCGCCGAAAGGTCTGGTCGCGCAATCGGACTGGCGTATGGCATCGCCGGCCTGGGCAACGCTGCCGGCCCCCTGGTGGGCGGGTTGCTGACCCAGACGCTCGGGTGGCGCTCGGTGTTCTGGATGCTGGTGCCACTGTCGGCGATCTCGATCGCCATCGGCGCGAGAACCATCCCGGAGACCTCCGACACCAGCGTGCCGCGACGGGTGGATCTGGCTGGCCTGGCGCTGATCACGACTGGGATAGGGCTGTTCACCCTCGCCTTCGACCGAGCGCCGAACTGGGGGTGGTTGTCGCCGCCGGTGATCGGCGTATTCCTTGGCTCCGTTGCCTTGTTGGTCGGGTTCGTCGCGGTCGAGACGCGCGTGCGCTTCCCCCTGATCGACCTGTCGCTGCTGCGCAAGCCCCGCTTTACCGTCCTGGTCGTCGCCGGTACGGTCGCCAACATCGCGTACGTGGTGACCGTATTTCTCGCCACGCTGAATCTCCAACAGGTTCGGGGCCTCGACCCGCTGACGGCCGGCTTGGCTTTCCTGGGCCCATCGGTCGGCGCGGCGCTCGGTGGTCCGGTGTCCGGACGCCTGGCGTCGCGCAACGCGCCCTTCGCCGTCATGGGCATCGGTTGCACCGCGGCGGCGGTATCACTCGGCGTCCTGGCGTCCGCCGACAGCTTCGCGGTGTATCTCGCCGCGCTCAGCGCGTGCGGTTTCACCATGGGCCTGGTCTACGCGTTCACCACGGTGGCGACTCAGGCCGTCGTCGCGCCCGAGCGGGCCGGCGAAGCCGCGGGCGTCACGCTGACGTCCCTGGTCACTCTCGCGGGCGTGGGGGTGGCGGTCTCCAGCAGCGCGCTGGAGATGTTGCAGCACCACGGCGTCGGCATGGGTCACGGCATCCAAGTCATCCTCGCGGTCAGCGCCGCGCTGCTGCTGCCCGCGGGCCTGGCCGTGCTGAGCGTCGCCCGCGTAAAGACGCCCGCATCGGATTCCACGATGGCCGCGGGACAACACAATTAACCGATGTGTCGACTATGGCGCGGCATGCGAAGGGGGTCCGACGGTGGTCGGTGAAAGCTCGGCGGTGACAACTGCTGACGGCGACGGGGGCAAGGAGCTTTCGTCCTCGCGAACCGCCGTCATGGTGGCCGCGTTGGCATTGTCGGTGATGTCGTTCATGCTCAACGCGACCATGCTCGGCCCCGCGATCCGGGACATCAACACCCATCTCGGTCCGCACGCATACGCGTCGATGTCCGCCTACTTCTATCTCGCCGGCGCGATCGCAAACGTGGTCTTGATCCGATGGAGCGACTTCATCGGCCGCAGGCGCGTCCTGGTCGGCATCCTCACTCTCGTCTGCATCGGCACGTTGTTGTGCATCCTGGGCACCTCGCTACAGGTGGTGGTCGCGGGCCGGGTGTTGCAGGGATGCGCGAACATCACGTACGGCCTTGCCTTCCTCATCATGCGAGAACACCTGAGCGACAAAGCCTTCGGCATCTGCTGCGGTGTCATCTCGGCGATCAACGCGGGGGTGGCCGGGGTCGACGCGCTGCTCGCCGGTGTCCTGGTCGACCGCTTCGGCTATCGCTCCATCTTCGTCCTGACGTTGGTGGTCGGCATCGCCGCCGTCGCGCTGTGCCGGCTGGCCGTCCCCGCAGACGAACGCGGCCGCAAGAACACGGGCCGAATGGACTGGGCGGGTGCCGTCCTGATCGCGCTGACGGTCGCCGGGCTGAATCTCTATGTCTCCAACGGCGAACATCTGGGCTGGTCCGCGCCGCTCATGCTCGGCTGCCTTGCCGCGTCCATCGCCGCCTGCGTCGCGCTCGTGGTGGTCGAGAAACGAGTCGCGACACCGTTGATCCACATCGACCAGATGCGGTCGCGCTACTCGTGGCCGTTGATCGTCGTGACCATTCTCGTCTTCGGGTCGTTCATGGTGGTGCTCAGCTACATCGTGCCGTCCCTCGCCGAGAACGACCGCGTCGGCTTCGCCGCCAGCGGACAGCTCACGGCCCTGCTGTTCATCACTCCCGGCGCGCTGGCCCAACTTCTCACTGCCCCTTTGATCGGGCGGCTCGCCGCCCAGATCGGCTTCGTGACGGTGTTGCGCGCGGGTCTGGTCGGTTCCGTGGCCGTCACCGCCGCGCTTGCGGTGTTCACGTTCGACAAGATGGCGGTCGTCGCCCTCATGGCGGTGTTCGGCGTGGCGCTGGCGGTCGCGCTCACCCCGATGAGCGCGCTCGGCGTCCTGCAAGCGCCCCCGGACGAGCCGGGTTCGCTGCCGGGGATCGCCAACGCCTCCTACGGCATCGGCGGCTCACTGGGATTCGCTTGGGCGGGAACGGTTGTCGGAGCCGGCACCCAAGCGGGTTACCAGTCGGCGTTGTGGGTGTGCGTCGGCATCGGCGTCGTCGCGGTCCTGGCGAGCCTCGTGTTGAAACCGCGGTCCGTGGCCTCGCCCGCCGACACGCCGAGGACGCGTCAAGCGGTTGACTCCGTGTGACTGACCTCCGCCAACTGCTGCGGCGACGCATCCGATATTTCGGCCCAACCTTGAGCTGCTAGCCACCCGAAGCTGGCCGCCACACCACTTCCAGGTCATCTTCGGCGACGGTGACCAAGGCTCGGGTAATGCCGTCGGCGTCGCAAAATTCCACTTCGTAGGCGCGCCGGGCGCCTTCTGAGCCGGTCGTGTAGTCCATGTCGACCCCCCTCGTGAACCGACCGGCAGGTCGTGCTCCGGTACCGGCCGGCACAAGCGGACCACGTCGTATTCCTGAGGTCTCAACATCCTCCCCTCTCTGGACCTGCAGAACGCCCGTCCCACCTTGCATATTTCCGACCTAAACCCCCGTGGCCGAACCGTGACCGAGGCGTGGCCAAATGCTAACGCGCCCTTGCGCTTCCGCTGGTCATCCGGGATTTACGATCCTCCTATTACAACTATGTCAGTTAAAAGGAATCGGAGCCATGCGAGCGGTCGTTCGGTGTGTTCTTGCGGTGGGTGGGATCGCTGTAAGCGTGGTTGCGGGCCCGGCGGGGACCAGCATGGCGGCGGCCAGCCAGCCGCATGAATTCGCGGTCGCGTCGGTCCTGCCGGCGCGGGACGCGACGGTGGGCGTGGCCCACCCCGTCGTCGTGACGTTCGACGCGCCGGTCGGGAACCGGCACGCCGCCGAGCGCGCCATCGGCGTCAAGTCCTCACCGCCGATGACCGGCCGATTCGAGTGGCTCGACAACAAGGTCGTGCAATGGGTTCCGGACCACTACTGGCCGGCGCACAGCACGGTGGCCCTCGCGGTGGACGGCCGCTCCACGGAATTCAAGACCGGCCCGAAGGTCGTCGGCGTCGCCAACATCACCGACCACACCTTCAAGGTGAGCGTCGACGGAGTCGACGCGGCCCCACCGCCAACTCCGCACCACCGACCCCACTTCGGCGAAGAGGGTGTGTTGCCCGCGTCGATGGGTAGGCCCGAATTTCCAACGCCGGTCGGCAACTACACCGTCTTGTCGAAAGAGCGCTCGGTGCTTATGGATTCGAGCAGCGTCGGCATCCCTGTCGACGACCCCAACGGCTACATGCTCAACGTCGATTACGCCGTCCGCATCACCAACCGGGGCCTCTTTGTGCACTCCGCCCCATGGGCCGTCCCGTCGCTGGGGCTGGAGAACGTCAGCCACGGCTGCATCAGCCTGAGCCCCGAAGACGCCGAGTGGTACTACAACACGGTCGATGTCGGCGACCCGGTGATCGTCAAGCAAGACCTGTGGGAGCGGCCGCCTTCCTGAGCGGCGCCCGTGCCCGATCGCTTTGAGCGCGAGGGCTTTTCGGTTCGGTAACCTGCGTCGAGTGTGAGGTTGGTTTCACGCTCGCGGTCGACTGTGAAACTAACTTCACGCGCGGCGGGGGGTTCACGCTAGGCAGGTGGGACGGGCGTTCTGCAGGTCCAGAGAGGGGAGGATGTTGAGAACTCAGGACTACGACG
>NZ_LZJB01000340.1:0-4017 GCF_001666895.1 Mycobacterium sp. E3298 | reverse complement strand
CACGGTCACCGTCTTGGTGGTGTCGTCGGCGGTCGAAATGACCTCGTCGCCAATGGTGAAGTGGGTCTTGACGTTGTCCTCGCCGAACATTCCGTCACCCAGGTCGACGCCGTAAGTGTTGACCGCCACATCGATGGCCGTCCCGGATTTCCAGAAATGCTCTGGGCGCCAACGTACTTCGCGATTGTTGAGCCAGTAGAAGGCGCCCTCGACGGGCGGGTTTGTGGTGATCTTGATCGCCTTCTGCGCGGCGGCGCGGTCCGCGATGTTCTCGTCGAACCGGATCGCCACCGGCTCACCGATGCCCACCACCTCGCCGTCGCCCGGGGCGACGTAGGGCATCGTCAGGTGGGCGGGCGAACTGGTCTGGAAGGTCATCTGCCGATTCGCCGCGCCCCCCATGCCCAGCGCTTTCACGCTCAGGGTGTAGCGCCTGTTGTAGCCGAGTTGCTCGGTGGTCGACCAGCGCAGCCCGTCGGGGCTGAGCTGCCCGCTGATGGATTTGCCGTTCTCGTTGACCATGGTCACCGACGCGAGAACACCGTCGGCCACGCTGACGGTCACAGGGGCGTCGACGGTGACACCGACGGCCCCGTCGGTCACCGAGGAGGTCAGCTTCGGGACGAGCAGGTCCGCGAATGGGGTGCCCTTGTCGAAGATCACTTTCGCCGGGGCAGCGGTATGGCTGCCCCCGCAGGCGACGCCGAACACAGCAACCGAAGCGATCGCGGCGGCCAGCCACGATCGTCGTCTGCGCAAAGGCGTCATCGAGTGACCTTCCACGAAATCCGATGTAGTTGGTCACCGCTGACCAGAAACAGTGCATGCATTGTAATGCGTTTTGTGCACAAGCACGCCGACCTTGACAGGTCCGTGATCAGGTGTCACGCAGGGCCGGCCGGAAGGTGCGCTCAGGCCGGTTGGCCGACCCTGTCGCGGCGGCCTCTACCCGCGCGAGCCAAGAGTGGGCTAGTGACGATACGTCGCGGCTTTGGTGGGCCACCTCCGGATCGACGGGCGCTCCGGCTCGGCCGCGTCAGCGGCCCAGCGCCGCCGCCCCACCGCGGCGGCCGCGTCTTCACCCGTATCGGACCGTTGCCGCAGCACCTCCAACGGTTTGGGGGCCCACCACGTCCATCGGCCGAGCAGGTGGATGAACGCGGGCACCAGGACCATCCGCACCAGGGTGGCGTCGGCGAGGACGGCCAGGGTCAGGCCGACGCCGAGCATGCGCATGAACGACACGTGCGCGGGGATCAACGCGGCGAAGGAAATCGACATCACCACCGCCGCGGTGGTCACCACCCGGCCGATGCCGGCGATGCCCAGGGCCGTGCTCTCGTCGGTGGCGGCGCGCGCCTCGGCCGAAGTGGGCGGCGTTTCCTGGATGGCTTGCGACGCCTGCCAGTATTCGTGGATCCGGGATACCAGGAACACCTCGTAATCCATGGCCAGGCCGAAGGCGATGCAGAACAACAGCACCGGGATGTTGGCGTTCAACGTGCCGTTGGGCGTGGTGCCCAGCGCGCCGAGGTTGCCGTCCTGGAAGATCCACACCATGGCCCCGAATGCGGCCGTCAGCGACAGCAGGTTGCACGCCAACGCTTGCAGCGGCAGCACCGCGCTGCCGGTCAGCAGGAACAGCAGCGCGAAGGTGATGACGGCGATCAACCCGAACACCAGGGGTAACCGCTTGGTGATCGCGCCGACGCTGTCGCGGTTGATCTGCGCCAGCCCGGTCATCTCCGTCGACCGTCCCGCCGGTCCGGGGACCTTGTGCAGCTGGTCGAGCTGCGCGTTCGACGCCTGCGAGTAGAGGGGCGCGCTGCTGGCCACGGTCAAGAAGGCGCCGCCGTTGGCAGCGCCGGCGGCCGTCGCGGGCGGTCCCATCCGGTTGCCGGCGACGAATGTCCCGGTCGGGGCGGTGACCGAGGAGACGTCGGACACGCGCGACAGCGCGGCGGCGTAGCGGTTCAGGTCGGCGGCCCCCACGCCGCGGGCGTCGGGGACGACGACGGTGACGCCGTTGCCGAATCCGTTGGCGAAGTCGTCGTCCAGCATGTCGGCGACTTGGCGCGCCGACGCGGACCGGGGCAGCACCCGCTCGTCGGGAAAGCCCCACTTCACGCCCAGGAACGGGACGCCGAGCAGGAGCAGCAACGCGACGACGCTGAGACCGACCGGCAGGGCGTGGCGCAACACGTATCGGGTCGACCGGTACCAGAACTGCTCCTCGAGCGGCTTGTGCGCGTGATCACGGAACGACCGCTGCCCGTGCAGGATGCGATGCAGCACCCGGCGGCCGTCGAGGGAGTCCAGCCGGGGACCCAGCAGCGCGATCGCCGCGGGGGTGACGACGACCGCCGCGATCGCGACGATGGCCGCGGTGGCCACGATGGTGTAGGCCGACGATTTCAGGAAGTACATCGGGAAGACCGCCATCACAGCCATCGACAACCCGACCGTGGTGGCGGAGAACAGCACCGTGCGACCCGCGGTGGACATGGTCCTGCGCAGTGCCCGCTCCCGGTCGCCGCTGCGCGCCAGCTCCTCGCGGAAACGACTGATGATCAGCAGGTTGTAGTCGATCGCCAGGGCGAGTCCCATCGCGATGCTCAGGTCCAGCGCGTACGTCGACACGTCGGTGGCGAAGGTGATCAGCCGCAACACCGACATGGTGCAGACGATGGCGAGGGTGCCCAGCACGATGGGCAGTGCCGCCGCCACCACGCCACCGAGCACCCAGACCAGCACCGCGAAGCTCAGCGGGATCGCGATGGACTCCATCAACAGCAGGTCACGCTCGTTCTGGTCGTTGATCTGGGCGTACGCCACGGCCATGCCGCCGGCGCGCACCGTGACGCCGTCGCGGTCGTGCACCAATTGGTCGGTGAGCCGGCTGGCGTACTTCTGGGCGTCGTTCTCGCCGCCCTTCAGGCCGGCCACGATCATCCCGGACTTCTGGTCCTTGCTGACCAGTTGGGCGGCGGCCTGCGGCGGGGCCGTCCACGCCGACGACACGTTCAGCACCCATGGTGATGTCTTCAAGCGGTTGGCGATGTCGGTTCCGACGTCGCGCGCCTGATAGCTCTGGGCTCCGTCCGGGGCGGTGACGACGATGATCATCTGCTGGTCGGTCTGGTTGAACTTGTCCCGCAGTACCTCGGTGGCCCGCGCGGATTCCGAGGTCGGGTCCTGAAAGCCGCCCCCCGACAGGTTGTTGATCACCGGAAGACCGAAGACGGCCGCCGCAACGAGGACCAGGAAGGCGAGCCCGATGATGCGGCGCGGCGCGGCGATGGCAACTCTGGTGATCGCCTGCAGCATCTTCGGTCCTTTCAGCTCGAAGTCCCCCGGCGTATCCCTATACCCGAACCGGACGCACTGACCCACCTTCACCGGGACGGGCGGCCATGTTTGGTAATCGATCACTCGGGTATCGGAGTCAAACGGGAGACCGCACTGCGTCATTCGCTGTGCGGAGCGACTGTTCGGCTGGGCGATAAGCGGATTGGATGCGTGATGACCTCGACGGACGACGCCATCAGCATGAGGCATCCAACCGAAGACGACCTCGCCGCCGTGTATGCGAACCAGGCTCGCACTTTCGGTGATCCGGTCGACCCACGCGGCGTCGAGGCGTGGAAACGACGCGTCAGCGTCGATGACATCCTCGTTGCCGAGGACGCCTCCGATCCTCAGCAACCGTTCTTGGTGGGGACGTCGATCATCTATCCCACGCGACTCACCGTGGCGGGCGGCGCCAGCCTGCGGGCCGCGTGGCTGACGATGATCGCCGTCGCGTCCACTCACCAAGGCAAGGGCGTCTGGGGGCAGCTCAGCGCGAAGGGGCTCGGCATACTGATCGAACGCGGCTACCCGATCGTCTTCGGGGTGCCGACCCAGACCGCGATGTACGACGGCTTCGGCGCCGGCGTGGGCAGCTTGGCGAAGCGGCGGTCGACGGAGTAGCTGCGCAGATAGCTGCGCACGCCGCCGGCGGAGCCGTCGTACATC
>NZ_LZJB01000339.1:0-7643 GCF_001666895.1 Mycobacterium sp. E3298 | reverse complement strand
TCGAAGCCGTCCTGGGAGGTGCCATACCCGGTATGAGTAATGACGGCTCCAGCGTTTGTCAGCCGGTGCACCGTCTCGATGCGCATCTTGAGATCGGGTGCGACATCCCAGGTGGCTTGGACATACGGGACGATGTTGCCCGGCTCGAACGTTATGCCGCGCCGATGGTCGATGTTGACGAAATCCGGCGTGGTCGGCGGCATCTCGTGCCGGTTGAGCCCCGCGTACGTCTGCGCCATGAGCGACCACGTGTGCCCTTCATACGCCGCCTCGCCTGCGAGGTAGCGGGCATCGAGTTCTTCGAATGCGGCGTCTAATTCGTCGAGATCGAACAGGATGCGTGTCGCAATCCGGTTTTCGGCATCCAGCTCGACAATGCAGAGCAGCTCGACGTTGAAGTCTTCGGGCCCTTCGTCCAGCGAGAATCGCGTACGTCTGAGGAGAAGTCTTTCGCCGCGGGTCGCGATGATAATCGATGTGACGTGGGTGACCCCGATCTCGGAAAGGCTTCGCATGTTTGCGACGTCAGAATCTCGGCCTCGCCGAATGCCGGCGTTCACGGTCCGCCGGCGGTCGTCATTGGCCACGTCATCAGCCAGCATCGCCCCCAGGGCTTTCCAGTCACCTGCCGCGATGTACCCCCAGAACTGTTGATCGGCACGGGTTGCCGCGTTTTCCAATCGCCGCGGCTGCTGGTGCAGTTCGTCGAAGCGTGCGATGGCGGCGTCGAGTTCCGTCTCGTCGAAGACTTCGTATCGGCTGAGCAGATCACCTTCGAAGGTGAAGATGGTGATCGTTTGCCACTCGGCGTCGAAGCCTTGTTGTGAAGTCCCCTTCACCACTTGCGTGGCGACGGCTCCGAGTTCGGTCAGCCGATGCACACTCTCGACGTAGACGTGTACCTGCGGAAGAAGATCCAGATTGGCGCGAACAGTTGCGGCCAGATCGGCGCCCTCGATCGTCACGCCCCGGCGATGGTCGATGTATACGACATCCGGCGTCATCGCGGGAAGTTCGTGCCGGTTGAACTGGGTGTGGCCCTGGGCGACCAGCGACCACACGTGCGCGTGGGTGGCCGCTTCGCCGGCGATGTACCGGGCTTCGAGCTCGGCCACGGCGCCGTCGAAGTCGTCGGCATCGAAGATGGAGTGAACAATCATCCGGTTGTCCCCGTCGATCTCCACGACGCCGACCATATCCGCACTGATCTCCCCGGGCTCACATCCCAGGGCGGAGGACCAAATACGAGTGAGGGCAAGGCGTTGCCCGCGAACCGCGAGGACCGTCGAGACAATGCGCTCGAATCCGACCTCAGCCACTGCTCGCAAGTTTGCGATATTGATATCTCGCCCGCGTAGTACACCGGAGTTGACCACCCGACGGTTGTCGTGCGACACAGCATTTTCGGCGAGTACCTCGGTCATCGCGGTCCAGTCTCGCGTCGTGAGGCAGTCCCAAAACCGTTCGCTCACCTGGCTTGCCGCATTGACCGGGCGGTGCGACCGCGACTGCAGCTCATCGAATCGGGTAAGTGCGGCGCCGAGGTCCGCTTCGTCGAACACCTCGCAATGTTTGAGCATGTCGCCATCAACGATCAAAAAGAGGATCTCTCGCCACTCGGCGTCGAAGCCGTCCGGCGAGGTCCCGTTCGCAGCGTGGGTGACGACGGCGCCTTGCCGATTCAACCGATGCACCGCGGCAATTCGGATGGTCAGATCAGGCGTCTGATCCAACGCGCTACGGAGGAATTCGACCAGCTGGCCGGGCGCCCACGCCGCACCTCGCCGATGATCGACATCTGCGAAGTCGGTTGTCATCATTGGTAGTTGACGCCGGTTGATCGCTGCGTACGCCTCCACGATGGCAGACCATGTGCGCTCGCAGGCGGCCGCTTCGCCGGCGAGGTAGCGCGCATCGAGCTCAGAGAAGGCCGAATCGACGTCATCGGGATCGAATACGACGGTCGCGGCGCATCGATTGTCGTCGTCGATCTCGACGACACCGAGTGCCGCAGCTTGAAATGGTGCGGGTACTGCGTCTTGGCTCGCGAACGTGAAACGGAAGAGCACGAGGTTCTTTCCGCGAGTCGCAACGACGGCCGCGCGCACATCACTCATCCAGACCTCTGCGGTGGCCCGCCAATTCTCCATCTCGATATCACGACCGCGTCGGATTCCGGCATTGATGACGGAGCGGCGGTCGTCTGAGAAGAAGTCAGCCGCGATTAGTCCCGCCATGGCCTCCCAGTTGTGGCTGGCAAAATGTGTCAGGAACTGCTGGACGACCCGGCTTGCCGCATTCTCTGCCGAAGGTGGCGGCTGGCTGAGCTGATCGAACTGCTCGATCGCGGCGTCCAAGTCCGTCTCGTCGAAGAGCTCGCACCGCGTGAGTTGGTCGCCATCGACTACGAGTAGTTGAATCATGCGCCATTCGACATCCAAGCCGTCAGGTGAAAATCCTTGCGAGTCAATGGTGACGACCGCTCCGGCTTTGTTGAGCTGGTGCACTGTTTCGATCGTGACGCGGAAGTCCGGGGTGAGATCGAAGAAGTTTTGCAGAGCAGGGTTCAGCTCGCCGGACGCGAACGGCGTGCCCCTCCGGTGGTCGACGATGAGCCAGTCCACGGGGGTGAGTTCATGACGGTTGAACATCGCGTAGATGTTCGTGATCACCGACCACGTGTGCGCGTGAGCTCTCGCCTCGCCGGCGGAATACCGGGCCTCAAGCTCTGCAAAGGCCGAGTCGATGTCTTCCGGGTCGAAGGAGACGAGCGCGACGATCCGACCGTCCGTGCTTATTTCGATGATGGAGAATCCCTGCAGCTGGAACTCCGCGGTCGTCTGTCCTTGTCCCACGAAGAGGAAACGAAGGAGCGCAAGGTGTTCTCCACGGGTAGCGACGACGGACCGCCTCACGTTAGTGGCCAGGATGTCGGCAGTGCCACGCCAATTCGCTATCTCGGCGTCTCGGCCATGTCGATTCCCTAAGTTCACGACCCTACGGCGATCTTCTGAGGTCATGTCTTCCACGAGCAGCTGCGCCATTGCATCCCAGTTGGTGGCCGCATAATGCGCCAGGAAGTGCTCGGCCACCCGGCTCGCCGCATTCTCCAGCCGCTGCGTTGGACTGGTGAGTTCCTCAAACCTCGCAATCGCGGCGTCGAGGTCCGCCTCGTCGAAGACTTCGGAGCGGCTGACGAGGTCACCGTTGACCGTCACCAGGCTGATTCCTCGCCATTCAGCGTCGAAACCCTCGCGGGAGGTTCCATGCGCGACATGGGTGTAGACCGCTCCCGCGTCGCTCAGCCGATGCACCGCCTCGGGATAGGTTCGAATTCTTTGGTCGAGATCCCATCCCGCGCGGACGTATTCAATCAGCTCACCGGGGGCGTGAGCTGTCCCTCGGCGATGATCGACGCTCGCGAAATCGGCTGTGGTGGCGGGCAGTTCGTGTCGGTTGAGCGCGGCACAGCCCTTTATGATGACCGACCAGGTGCGCGCATGGGCGGCCGCTTCGCCTGCAATGTAACGGGAATCGAGCTCTGCCAAAGCAGCGTGAATGTCGTCGGTATCGAAGAAGACGACTGAGGTGATCAACCCGTTGGAATTGAGTTCGAGCACGCCGACCACTTCGGTGAGAAATGCGTCGAGGCCGTCATCGCGATCGGCGAAGCGCAGGCGCATGAGGGTAAGTCGCGTGCCGCGAGTCGCCACCAGGGTTGCCGTCACGCTCGCGGGCCAGAGACCGGCGACTGTCCTCATGTCGGCGATCTGAGCGTCTCGACCATGTTGGGGGCCCGCGCCTACTACACGACGGCGATCGTCGTATACGAGGTTGTCGTCCAACATCGTCTCCATCGCGTCCCAGTCGCCGGCGGCGAAGGACGCCAGATACCGCCGACCGGCTTGGGTGGCGGCGTTTTCCAACTGGCGCGCCGGCTGGCTGAGCTGATCGAAGCGGGCAAGCGCGGCGTCAACGTCGGTTTCGTCGAAAAGCTCGGTGCGGCTGATCCGGTCGCCGTCAAAGGTCACAACGTCAACGACCTGCCACTCCGCATCGAAACCCTCTGGCGAGGTCCCGATGGCCACGTGCGTTAACACCGCGCCGAGATCGCTCAGCCGGTGCACAGCCGCCATGTAGATCCTGGACTGTGGCGAGAGTTCCCAACTGGCAAGGAGGTACGCGGCTAAATCACTCGGACCGATTGGGGCGAGTCGTCGGTGGTCGATGCTCACCCAGTCGGGCGTCACGGCAGGGATTTCCCGCCGGTTCAGCACCGCGAAGACTTCGGTAATCAGGGACCAGGTGTTTGCGTGGGCGGCCGCGTCACCGGCGAGGTAACGCGCGTCGAGCTCTGCCATGGCGGCTTCGAAGTCTTCGAGGTCAAAGACAACCCGTGCCGACACCTTCCCGTCGGCGTTGACTTCAAAGATGTCGAAGACGTCGGTGTGGAACGCCTCTGGCCGCTTGTCGCGGCCCCATGTTCGGCTTCGGCAGAGCGCCAGGCGATCGCCACGAGTGGCGACGACATCCGACGACGCGCTTTGAACGCCGATGGTCAGCATCGTTGACATCTCGTCGAGTACGGCTTTACGGCCGCTTCGCACGCCGGAGTTCACCGCCCGACGACGGTCATCGGTTGCAACGTCGTCGGACAGCATCCCGGCGATCGCGTCCCAGTCGCGTACCGCAAAGTGCTCTAATATGCGATTCTGCATTCGGCTTGCTGCGTTTTCCAGCCGCAGTGCCGGCTGGCTCAGTTGGTCGAAGCGCGCAATCGCGAGGCCAAGGTCTCCCTCGTCGAATAACTCGCAGCGGTTGATCGCGTCACCTTCGACAGTCATCAGGACCAGTTCTCGCCACTCGGCTTCGAAGCCCCCGTGCGACGTTCCCCGCGATACATGGGTGACAAGCGCTCCGACGTCGGTCAGCCGATGCACCGTCTCGATGTGGGTCGCGCCTTCTTGAGCGAGATTCCATGCGGCACGGACGTAGGCAATCAGGTCACCGGGCGCGAAGGCTGCCCCCCTGCGATGGTCGGTGCTGACGAAGTCCGTTGTTGTCGCCGGCATCTCGTGTCTGTTAAGCCCGGCGTAGGTCTCCGTGATCACCGTCCAGGTGTGCGCGTGGGCGGCGGCTTCGCCGGTGACGTAACGCGCGTCGAGTTCGGTGAGGGCGGCGTCGCGGTCGTCGAGGTCGTGGACAAGTACCGCCGTAATACGCCCCTCGGAATCGACCTCGATGATGTTGAGGGCATCGTTTTGAATCGTCTCGGGGTCGCTGCCCGACGCGCGCATGCGCAAGAGCGCGAGCGACGCGCCGCGGGTCGCCAGGACCTGAACCAGTTTCAATGTGAAGCCGACATCGACCAACGCCCGCACGTCTTCGATCCCGGCGTTGCGTCCAAGCCGGAGACCGGCATTCACCACACGCCGGCGGTCGTTGTAGAACAAATCGTCGGCCACTATCGCGGTGATGGCGTCCCAGTCGTGAGCCGCCAACAGATGCAACAGACGCTCGTAGGTTTTGCTCGCGGTGTTTGTCGGCTGCGGTGCGGACTGACTGAGCTTTTCGAACGTTTCGATCGCGGTGTCGAGGTCCGACTCTTCGAAAACCTCTACTCGACTGATCATTTCGCCGTCGACCAGCATCAGGTCGACGCCGCGCCATTCCGCCGTGAAGCCGTCGCGTGATGTTCCATGTCCTGCCCACGTGAAAACGGCGCCCAGGTCATTGGCGCGATGCTCTGTTTCGACATAGATGTCGAGCTGTTGGTCGAGATCCCAGCCCGCACGGATGTATTCCAGACCCTCACCGGGCGCAAACGTCGCCACCCGACGGTGGTCGATAGTCACCGCGTCCGATGTTGCGGCCGGCAGTTCGCGCCGATTGTGGGCCGTGAGAGCCCCGGTCACCACCGACCATGTCCGGGCGTACGCGGCCCCTTCGCCGCCGACGAAGCGTGCGTCGAGTTCGGCGACTGCGGACTCGATGTCTTCGAGGTCGAACGTGGCGACGTTCGCGATCCGGTCATCGGCGTCGATCTCGACGACGTTGAGGGCGTCGTTTTCAACGGCCCCGGGGTCGCGGCCGGAGGCCCGAGTGCGGGCGAGCACCAGACGCTTCCCGCGGATTGCCACGGCGCTCACCATCGAGATCGTGAAGCCGACTTCGGCGGCCGCCTGCAGGTCTCGCACGACGGCACTTCGACTGTATTGCGTCTCGGCACTCACGACCCGCCGGTGATCGATGCCGACGTAGTCGTCGGCGACGGTGTCCGCCAGTGCATCCCAGTCGCGGGTCGCGAAGTGCGACCAAACATGCTCGAACACGAGGGCCGCCGTGTTCTGCAAACGCCGCGCGGGGGGCCGCTCCGCTTGGAACCGGGCTTCGAGCTCGGCCATTGCGGCATCGGTGTCGTCGATGTCGAACCACAGGTGCAGCCCGATTCGTCCGTCGTCGTCGAGGCCGAACAATTGCAGCGAGTCGTCGCGCGGCGCACCGGGACTGGTGTCCGCCATGTGCACTTCCAATCGCGTGAGCGCCAGCCGCTCACCGCGCACGGCGATAGTTGCGTGACCGTGCCATACACCGCCCAGCGCGCGCGTGCTCCTGACGACGTCGTTGACCCATTGGGAAGGCGTGACCACTGTGCGGGGGAATCCGACGACCTTGCGCCGACTCTCGAGGACGATCTCGGGCGCGAGTCGTCGCTCAGTTTCCTCCCAGGCTTCCCGGTCGATTGCGGCGTCCATTTCGCGCACTGAGCGGACGCATTCGTTGTCAAGTTCGACGGACGGTGGCGCTTCTTGCGGCGCTTGGGGAACCGCGACGACACGATCGCCGACCAGGCCGCGTGCCCGTTCGGCCAGCGCGCCCGCGCCCTTCCGTTCGTACAGTTCGACTGCCCGCTGCGCGGCGGCACGTGCCCCCGGGACGTCGCCGGCGGCACCCAAGGCGGTTGCCAGCGCAAGGCATGCGTCGCCGTGATCGACCAAGGCGTCGGTGCGTTCGGCCAGCGCGACGGCCTCCTGGGCAAGCCGCCGCGCCTCGTCGTGGTCACCGCCGCGGGACAGCAGCCGTGCTCGAAGCGTGCGCCAGGCGATCGACGCCTTCAACGCGTGACCGGCCAGACGTTCGCTCTCCGCACATAACTCGTTAGCCTCGGCATCCCGATCGAGCGCCAGGCACGTGCGGCCCAACAACGCCGCGGTCTCGGCGGTGTCGGCATCGAGACCCATGCGACGAAAACCGTTGTAGGCCTTGCGCAGGTGCGCCTCGGCCGCGGCCGGCTCGTCGACCACCAGTTCGACGATTCCGGCGAATTGCTCGACCTCGACGAGCGCATGGCGCAGGCCGAGCTCGGTGACCGTGCGGCGGGCCGAGTCGATCATGCGGCGCGCCGCCGCGGCCCGTCCGCGGAAGGCCTCCAAGACCGCCTGGCAGCGTGTCGACGTCGCCTCGACCGCCGGCGAGTCGGTGGTGATGCGCAGCAGCCGCACGACATCCAGGCACCGGCCTCCTGCGCGCGGCACCGGGTTGGGGCCCCAGAGCGCGGCCAGTGGCGCCTGGGCCAGCACCGCGTTCACCCGGCGGTGTTCACGGGCGCGCCGCGCCGCGGTGAGGGCGTCGTCCAGGGCGAT
>NZ_LZJB01000338.1:0-10551 GCF_001666895.1 Mycobacterium sp. E3298 | reverse complement strand
GTGCTCCTTGCGGAAGTTGTCGGCGGCGGCACCGAAGGCGGCCATGATCCTCATCTGCTCGGCCACCTTGGTGCGCGCAATCACGGTGTTCGGGGTGTAGTGCGGCCGGAAGAGGTCCTCGCTCATGGTGGACCGCAGCTGGTTCCTCGTGTCGCGCCAACGCCCGTCGAGGGCGTTGCGCAGCTGGTCGGCAATGGTGGTGGTCTCTGGCGCCATAACCCGACCGTATCCTGCGGTTCGCGCTGCGGGAATAACAACCCGACCCGTTTTCGCCGACGACACATCCGGGGCCGGGCCGTGCCCCGTTTTCACCCAGCCGACCGGATCGGCGATACCTTCTCCGGTATGGCACATCGGGTCCGCGCGGCGTGCGCGTTGCTCGCCCTGGCGCTCGCCGGCTGCGCGCCGGCGCACCCGCACGCCCCGGCGGCCCCGCCGCGGCCGATGTTGGCCTATCTCGGTCAGGCGCAGGTTCCGTTCAATGCGAGCTTCGACGGGACGGTCATCGGCGGTTTGTCGGCGCTGAGCTATGACGCGGGCCGTCAGCTCTATTACGTCATCAGCGACGACCGCTCGAAGAAGAACCCGGCCCGGTTCTACACCGTGCAGTTGTCCCTGTCGGACAGGGGAATTGACAGGGTCACCTTCACCGGCACCCATCCGCTGCTGGACCGTACCGGTCAGCCCTTCCGGCCGCTCACCCTGGATGTCACGCCACCGGTCGTCCCGCCGGACCCCGAGGGCATCGCGTTCGACCCCGCCCGGCAGCGGCTGTACTGGTCCTCCGAGGGCGAACGGATCACCTCCGGGCCGGTGTTGCTCGACCCCTGGATCCGGACCGCCGCGCTCGACGGCGCCTACCTCGGCGAGTTCACCCTGCCGGCCAATCTGGCGATGTCCACGCAGAACGTGGGCCCTCGCCGGGATAAGGCTTTGGAGGGTCTGGCGCTGACACCCGACGGCCGGACGCTATACGCCGCGATGGAGGACCCCGGTTACAACGACGGCCCGACCGGCGGCGACGGTCACCGTGTGCTCACCCGGATCACCAAATTCGACGTCGCCACCGGGGTACCGACCGCCCAGTACGCCTACCCGATGGAGCCGCCCGTCCCGCCCGCCCAACTCAACGGCGTCTCCGACCTGGTCGCGCTGTCGGACACGACGTTTCTGGTGATCGAACGGGCCGCCGCCACCCCGCCGACCGTGCGGATCTACCGGGCCGAGATCGGCTCCGCCACCGACGTTTTGGCGCTCCCGTCGCTGCAGGGCGCGGACGTGACCCCGATGAGCAAGACGCTGGCGGTCGACTTGTCCGCCACGCCGGGACTGTCGCCGCTGGACAATGTCGAGGGCATCACGCTGGGACCGAAGCTGCCCGACGGTCGCCAGTCGGTGGTGCTGGTCAGCGATAACAACTTCTCCCCGAGTCAGGTCACTCAGTTTCTGTTGTTCGCGATGTGAGGCTCCCGCGGCCGCAGCCGGTAGAGGGTGAAGCCGGCCGCCGCGACGCCGAGCAGGAAAAGCATCGTGATGTCGAACAGCCACCAGCCGCTGTAGTGGGTCCACGTCTGGCAGTCGGCGGCCAGGGGGTCGACGCGGCGCAGGTTGGCGGTGGACGCCGATGCGGCGAAGCCCCAGCGGGCGGGGACGAACCAGGAGATCTGTTGCAGGCCCCACTTGCTCACCAGCTGAACGAGGCTCCCGTTGAAGAGCGCGGAGGCCAGGATCACCGGAAGCAGCAGCGGCAGGACTTCGCGCAACGACTTGCCCATGGTCGACAACGCCAGCCCGACCGCCGCGGACACGATGGCCGTCACCGCCACGCTCATGTACAGCTCGAGGGTGGCGTTGTGCAGCAGGGCCGCGCCACCCGCCGGTCCGCCCTTGTCGGCGATGACAATGGCGAACACGATGGCCGTCAGGATCGCCGCGGCGAGGCTGAACACCAGGATCTTGGCGGCCAAATAGGCCACGGTCGACAGCCCGAGCGCCTGCTCGCGGCGGAAGATGCGATGCTCGCGCACCACAGTGCGGATCGTCAACGCGGTGCCGATGATCACCGCGGCGAGGTTGAGCGCGGCCAGGATCTCGATCGCTTCGTGCGGGTGGGCGTCGCCGGCACGGGGCCGGGTCAGGCCCGAATCGCCCGGGATCAGCAGCGTCAGACCCGCCAGGGCGAACGACAGGAGCACCAGGAACCCGACGTAGAGGCGGTCGGCGAAGAGCAGCCGGACGTCACGACGGGCCAGCAGCCGGATCTGACGACCCAAGGGGGCTTCGGCGGGCGGCGGCGTCGGTGGCGCGATCTCGGGCGGCGCGGGAGCCGCCGGGGGACGGGCGCGAAATGCGCGGTGGACGCCGTCGGGGTCGGCGCTGACGCGGGCCAGCACTTGCGGCCAGTCGGCGGTGCCCAGCGCGGATTCGACGTGTGCGGGCGGCCCCAGGAACGCCGTCGTACCGGCCGAGGTCAGCGTCAGCACCTCGTCGCACAGGTCGAGGTTCGCCAACGACGTCGGCGACGACACGGCCGCCACCACCACGCAGCCAATGTCGGCCTGGCGCCGCAGCATCGCCATGACGTGACGTTGTTGCTCCGCATCCAGGCCGGCGGTCGGCTCGTCGACGACGAGCAGCGTCGGCCGGGTGAGCAGCTCGACCGCCAGCGCGGCACACCGGCGCACCTCGGGCGAAAGCTTGCCGATCCGGGTGGACCGGTGCTCCGAGAGATCCAGTTCCTCGAGGACTTGGCCGATCACGCGGTCGCGTTGCTCCGGTGAAACGTCCTGCGGCAGGCGCAGTTCGGCGGCGTACGCCAACGCCTTTTCGACGGTGAGCTGGCGGTGCAAGCGGTCCTCGGGCGAGACGATGCCGATGCGGGTGCGCATCGACGCCGGCTCCGCATGCACGTCGTGGCCGTCGACCGTGACGCGCCCGGAGCTGGGTTGCCGGGTGCCGGCGAGCAGCCCGAGAAGGGCGGAGTTGCGGTTGGCCGACGGCCCGACGACGACGGTGAACATGCCCGGACGCGCCGAGAACGAGATGCCCGACAACATGTCGCGCCCGTCTACCGTCAGCCCGAGCTGGTACGCGGTCACCCCGAGGGTGCGGGCCTCGGCTTTGAGCGGCAATCGATAAGTGGCATTTCCAGATTCCGCGGCGCCGACGGCCGCACGCGGGACGCGGAGTTTCGAGGTGATCATCCGCTCGATCAGGCCCGGTGCCTTCGCCTGCGCATCCGCCGCCGGGATCGGCTCGACTGGGGGTGGAATGGGCGGTGTCGGCTGCGGGTGGGCGGGACGTTCGGCCGCCGGCGGTTGCGGGGGCACCACGCGCATGCGCTGGGTCTCGCGCTCGGTCGGGGCCAGCGGGCTCGGCTCGCCCGGATGAGCGGGTGGCGGCGGGAAGGGAGGAGGCGCCGGGGGCTGCCGCGGCGGGTAAGCGGGCGGTCGAGGCGGGGTTTGACGAGGCGGGCCGGCCGGGTGAGCGATCTCGAAAACCAGCCGCGGACCGCGCTGCGGATCACCGACGCTGATCGCCTGGCCGTTGCGAATCGCGACGGTCGAGGCCCGTGCGCCGTCGACGAAGATGCCGTTGTGGCTCAGGTCGATCGCCACCCAGTGGGTGCCCGCGAACCGCAGCACCACCTCGGGGCGGGGCGCCGGGGGCGGCGAGGTCGGAGTTCCGAGGCGCTCGAGGGCGATGTCGCTGCCCGGGCCGTAGCCGACGATCACGTCGCGGCCGGGGGAGAAGTCGAATCGCGCCGACCCGACCCACACGGTCAACGGGGAGGCTCTGAAACCGGAAGCCTCGGGCCGCATGGCCGCCACCTTTCGTCGCACCGGTCAGATCGACCTAGTGTCTACCCGCCGGCCGTCGTCCATCCACGTGGGTCCGCCCGTCACAGCGCGTTGCGGCGCCCCGCCAGCGACGCGTTGTCGAGAAGCCGGCGCAAGACCTCGACCGCGTCGGTCAGCACCTGGCGGTCGCCCGGCTCGAGCAACGCCAGTTGCGGTTCGATCGCGGCGGCACGGTCGGCGCGAACCGCGTTGAGCGTGCGCTTGCCCTGGGGGGTGATGCGGATGCGGACGGCGCGGGCATCCCCCGGGTCGACGGTTCGGGTGACCAGGCCGGCGTCCTCGAGCCGGCGCACCTGGGTCGTCATGGTCGGTTGTGAGCAGTGATCGACCGCCGCGAGGTCGCCGATCCGGGCTTCGCCGTGGGCTTCGATCGAGGCGAGCAGTCTGGCCTGCGCCGCCGGCAGCGGCATTTGGATGCGCTGGGTGGCCAGCCTGTTGAGCCGCGCCACCACGGCGAGCAGATCCGCTCCCAGCTGCTGGGCCTCGATGTTTGCGGTCTCGACAACTCTGTCCATGTGTCCATAGTTCCATAGCTTTGCTAAGCGAGGCGAAGACGCGCGGTCCGAATGGTGTCGGGAGTGTCGAGTGTGACGAACCGAGTTGGGACCACGGCCTGGCAGAATCGGTGAAGTGAAAGTCCGCGACCCCGTCCGTGCGCGCCGTCGGGGCGGACCTTTACATCCGGCCGAATTGGCCCAGGCCTCGGTCATGGGGGCGCTTTGCGCGGTGATCGCGATCATCGCCGGTGTCATCCCGTTCGCCCAAGGATTGGCGCTGCTGGGCACGGTGCCGATGGGGCTGCTGTCCTACCGTTACCGGTTCCGTGTGCTGGTGGCCGCGACGTTTGCTGCCGGAATGATCGCCTTCCTCATCTCCGGAGTGGGCGGCGCCGTGACGGTCGTCAACTGTGCCTACATCGGCGGCCTGACCGGATTCGTCAAGCGCAGGGGCAGGGGCACACCCACGGTGCTCGTCTCCTCCCTGATCGTCGGGGTCGCCGTCGCCGGGGCGACCGTCGGTGCGTTGGCCGTGCTGAACCGGTTGCGGCATCTGATCTTTGAGGTGATGTCGGCGAACGTGGACGGTGTGGTCGCGTTCCTGGACCGGGTGAATCTGCGATGGCTCGGCGCCGACGTCAAGCGGTGCTTCGACTTCGGGCTGCATTACTGGCCGTGGCTGATGCTCGGCTACGTCACCTATGGGGTCATGGTGTCGTCGTGGATCGGTTGGTGGGCGCTTTCCCGCCTGCTGGACCGGATGGGCAACGTGCCGGACGTGCACAAGCTCGACGCGCCGGACGAGCCGCCCGGCGCAGCGATCGGGCCCGTTCCGGTGCGGCTGGATAGGGTGCGGTTCCGCTACCCCAACGCCAGGCAAGATGCCTTGCGGGAGCTCAGCCTCGACCTTCAGGTCGGAGAACATGTCGCCGTCGTCGGCGCCAATGGGTCGGGCAAGACCACGTTGACGCTCATCTTGGCGGGCCGGCACCCGACGTCGGGCACGGTGCACCGCCCGGGCGCGGTGGGGCTCGGCATGTTGGGCGGTACGGCGCTGGTTCTGCAGCACCCGAAGAGCCAGGTCTTGGGAACCCGCGTGGCCGATGATGTGGTGTGGGGGCTGCCCCCGGGAACCGAGGTCGACGTCGACCATCTGCTGCAGGAAGTCGGTCTCGGGGGTTTTGCCGAGCGCGATACCGGCGGCCTGTCCGGCGGCGAACTGCAACGCCTCGCCCTGGCCGCGGCGCTGGCGCGGGAACCGGCGCTACTGATCGCTGACGAGTTCACCAGCATGGTCGACCAGAGGGGCCGAGAGGTCCTGTTGAACGTGCTGGCCGGCCTTCCCAAGCGGCATCGGACCGCCCTGGTGCACATCACGCATTTCGACAACGAGGCCGCGTCGGCGGACCGGACCATCAACCTCAGTGACTCCCCGGATAACACCGGCATGGTCGAGACGGTTCCCGCCCCGCTGCCTGCCACCGCGTTCCGGCGCGGCCCAAGCAAGCCGGTGCTGGAAATCGTTGGCGTCAGCCACGAATACAACAGCGGGACACCGTGGGCGAAGACCGCCCTGCGCGACATCAACTTCGTCGTGGAACAAGGCGACGGGATTTTGATTCACGGTGGCAACGGTTCGGGCAAGTCGACGCTGGCGTGGATCATGGCCGGACTGACCGTTCCCACGGTCGGCGCCTGCCTGCTCGACGGTGAACCGATCCGGGATCACGTCGGCGCGGTGGCGTTGTCGTTTCAGACGTCGAGGCTGCAATTGATGCGCAGCCACGTCGGCCTGGAAGTTGCTTCGGTGGCGGGCTTTTCGCCCCACGACGAAGGCCGGGTGATCGCCGCCCTGGCGGCGGTCGGGCTGGAACCCGCGATGGCCAGGCGGCGCATCGATCAGCTCAGCGGCGGCCAGATGAGACGGGTGGTGCTGGCCGGACTCCTGGCGTGCTCGCCGCGCGTGCTGATCCTCGACGAGCCGCTGGCCGGGCTGGACGTCGGGAGCCAGCGCGGCCTGCTGCGGCTGCTGGCGGATCTTCGCCGTCACCGCGGGCTGACCGTCGTCGTCATCTCGCACGACTTCGTGGGCTTGGAAGCCGTCTGCCCGCGAACCCTGCACGTGCAGAACGGCGCCCTGCAAACGGTGTCGGCCAGCGCGACGGCCGGGGGTGTGTCGTGACCGCACCTTCGTCCCCGACGCGCGGCAAGGAGCGGCGCACCGCGCGCCCGGTGGTGCTGTTGGTTCCGGTGCCCGGCGGGTCCGCGATCCACAGCCTGTGGGCCGGCACCAAACTTCTCGTGGTGTTCGGTGTTGCGGTGTTGCTGACCTTCTACCCGGGCTGGGTGACGATCGGGTCGGTGGCCGCGTTGGTGATGACGGCGATCTGGATCGCCCACATTCCCCGCGGTGCGCTCCCGTCGGTTCCGCGCTGGCTGTGGGTCCTCATCGCGTTGGGCTTCGTGACGGCCGCGCTGGCCGGTGGTAGTCCGGTGGTGTCGATCGCGGGGGTTCACCTGGGGCTCGGCGGGGCGTTGAACTTCCTGCGGATCACCGCGTTGTCCCTCGTCCTGCTCGGTCTGGGGGCGATGGTGTCCTGGACGACCAATGTCGCCGAAATCGCCCCGGCGCTCGCGGTTTTGGGCCGCCCGCTCAAGCTGGTGCGGATCCCGGTGGACGAGTGGGCGGTGGCCCTGGCCCTGGCGCTGCGCGCCTTCCCGTTGCTGATCGAGGAATTTCAGGTGCTCTACGCCGCTCGTCGATTGCGGCCCAACCACATGGCACCGACGCGTAAGGCCCGGGTCAAGCAGACGGCCGGCAACTCGATCGACCTGGTGGCCGCCGCCATCGTGGTGACGTTGCGCCGCGCCGACGAGATGGGTGATGCGATCACCGCCCGGGGCGGCATCGGCCAACTCTCAGCCGCTCCGGCCCGGCCGAAAATGGCCGACTGGTTGACGCTCGCGGTGACCATCGCGGTGGGCGGTGCCGCGGTGGCGATCGAGACGATATTCCACCTGACTCGCTGATCGTTCGCGTAACGTGAGCGCGTGGCCGACATACGCCGGACTCGCTCGATCGCGGCCCGCATCGGCGACATCTGGGAAATCCTTGCGGACTTCGGGTCGATCAGTTCGTGGGCCGGCAACGTCGACCACTCGTGCATCCTGTTCTCCGGACCCAACGGATCCGCCGTCGGCACCGCCCGGCGCGTCCAGGTCAAGCGCGACGCGCTCGTCGAGCGCATCACCGAGTTCGACCCGCCCCGCGCCCTCGGCTACGACATCGAAGGCCTGCCCGCCCGACTCCGCAGGGTGTCCAACAGCTGGACGCTCGAATCGACCGCCGGCGACTCGGCCACCACCCTGGTCGCCCTCACCAGCACGGTCGAAATCGGGCCGCACGCAATGCAAAAGCTGGCCGAGCGCGCCCTGTGCCGCTTTCTGGCGCGACAGTCCGAACTGATGCTCGCCGGCCTCGCCGACCGATTGGAGCATGCCCGTGTCTGACCGCCCCGATGTCATCGTCATCATGACCGACGAGGAACGCGCGGTACCGCCCTACGAGGCCCCCGACGTGCTCGCGTGGCGCGATCGAACGCTGACCGGCCGCAAGTGGTTTGACGATCACGGTGTCAGTTTCACGCGGCACTACACCGGCTCACTGGCCTGCGTGCCGAGCCGACCGACCATCTTCACCGGGCAGTACCCCGACCTGCACGGCGTGACCCAGACCGACGGCATCGGAAAGACCGCCGACGACTCACGGATGCGCTGGCTGCGTGCAGGCGAGGTTCCCACGCTCGGAAATTGGTTCCGGGCGGCCGGTTACGACACCCACTACGACGGCAAGTGGCACATTTCGCACGCCGATCTCCTCGAGCCCCGGACCGGTCGGCCGTTGGCGACCAATGACGACAACGGGGTCGTCGACGCCGCCGCCGTGCGGCGCTATCTGGAGGCAGACCCGTTGGGCCCGTATGGTTTCTCCGGCTGGGTCGGGCCCGAGCCGCACGGGGCGGCGCTGGCCAACGCCGGTGTGCGGCGAGACCCGCTGATCGCGGACCGGGTCGTCGCCTGGCTGGCCGACCGCTACGCCCGCCGCCGCGCCGGCGACCCCGCCGCCTTGCGGCCGTTCCTCCTGGTGGCGAGCTTCGTCAATCCCCACGACATCGTGCTCTTCCCGACGTGGTCGCGGCGGAGCCCGGTCAGGCCGTCGCCGCTCGACCCTCCCGCGGTGCCCGCCGCGCCGACCGCGGACGAAGACCTGTCCACGAAGCCCGCCGCGCAGATCGCCTTTCGCGAGGCGTACTACTCCGGCTACGGCCCCGCGGCCGCGATCGACCGAACCTACACGCGCAACGCGCAGCGCTACCGCGACCTGTACTACCGGCTGCACGCCGAGGTGGACGGACCGATCGATCGCGTCCGGCGGGCCGTCACCGAGAGCGGTTGGGGCGAGGCCATATTGGTGCGCACCGCCGATCACGGCGACCTGCTCGGGGCCCACGGCGGTCTGCACCAGAAGTGGTTCAACCTGTACGACGAGGCCACCCGCGTCCCCTTCGTCATCGCGCGCGTCGGCGAGCGCCGCACGCGACCACGGCAAGTCACGGCGCCGACCTCGCACGTCGACCTGGTTCCCACGCTGCTGGCGGCCGCAGGCGTCGATGTCGCGGCGGTCTCGGCAACGCTGGCCGAGTCGTTCTCCGAAGTGCACCCGCTACCCGGACGGAACCTGATGCCCGTCGTGGACGGTGCGCCGGCCGACGAGACCCGCGCCGTCTACCTGATGACCCGCGACAACATGCTCGAAGGGGACAGCGGTGCTTCGGGATTGGCGCGCCGCTTGCAGCAGACGGTCAATCCGCCTGCGCCGCTGCGCATCCGGATCCCTGCACACACCGCCTCCAACTTCGAGGGGCTGGTTGTCCGCGTCGACGAGGCGACCGCCGCCGGTGCCGCAGGCCACCTGTGGAAGCTGGTGCGCACCTTCGACGATCCGAGCACCTGGACCGAACCGGGGGTGCGGCACCTGGCGGCCAATGGGCTTGGGGGAGAGGCGTACCGGACGTCTCCCCTCGACGATCAGTGGGAGCTGTACGACCTGACCTCGGACCCGGTCGAGGCGGTCAACCGCTGGGCCGACCCTGACCTGCACAGCCTGCGTCAGCACCTGCGGACGCAGCTCAAACACGCGCGGGCCGAATCGGTACCCGAGCGAAACCGGCCGTGGCCGTATGCGTCTCGCCGGCCGCCTAGATCACGTCCGTCACGGCTCAAGCGCCTCTTCCGCCGGCGGACGTAACGCCAGGGCGGAAACTCGGCCCGAATTGCGCCATGGCGTTACGCGCGCCGCGCCGCTAGGTGCGCATCCTGTCGATGAGGTTCGACAACACCACAATGCTTTCGCTGCGCTCGATGTCCGCGCTGGACCGGATGCGCTCGAGGGCGGCCTCCAAGTGCCGCATGTCGCGAGCCAGCACGTGCAGGATCGCGTCCGACGTGCCGGTCACCGTCGCCGCGCTGGCTACCTCGGGGATGTCGACCCAGGCGGCGCGCAGCCGGTCGGGCGCGATCGTGCCGTGGCAGAAGACCTGCACGTAGGCCTCGGTGTTCCAGCCGAGTGCGTTGCGGTCGACGACCGTGGTGAAGCCCTTGATGACGCCGGTGTCCAGCATCCGGTCGACGCGGCGCTTGACCGCGGGCGCAGACAAATTCACCTTCTCGCCGATTTCGGCGAACGTGGCCCGCGCATGCTCGGTCAGTTCGGTCAGGATGCGGGAGTCGGTCTCGTCGAGGCGCTCCATCGCCCTCCGTTTCGGTCGCGCGCAACAAATCGATGCCAGTGGCATTCTAGCGCAATAAACCAAGCATAGACACGCAACAGCTAGCGTTTGATTGTGTACCGAGGCGCCAATACCGTTGATTTATGACGGAACAGTACGTCGCGGCGCCCGCGCCCTCCCCGGCGCGACCGGGGCACATTCGAACGCCAACCGCCCGCCGCTACGCGATGACGCCGCCGACCTTCTTCGCGGTCGAGTACGCGATCAACCCGTGGATGGACACCTCGACGCCGGTCGACGTCGGGCTCGCGCACGCGCAATGGGAGGCGTTGCGCGCGACCTACCGCCGGCTGGGCCACCGGGTGGACGTGATCGAGCCCGCGGCCGGACTGCCGGACATGGTGT
>NZ_LZJB01000337.1:0-1213 GCF_001666895.1 Mycobacterium sp. E3298 | reverse complement strand
TCTCCCGCGCCAGCCGTGCTGCCGCGGCACTGAGGTTGCCGCCCGCGCTTTGGCCCCCGACGCACAGCCGGCCGCCGTCCCAATCGCGGCCGGGGTCGGCCGCCCAGCGGACGACGTCGTAGACCTGGTGTGGCGCCGCCGGGAAGCGGTGCCGCGGCGCCAGCACGTAGTCGGGATTGATCACCACCACGCCTGCGTTGGCGGCCAGGTACCGGCACCAGGGATCGTCCTGTTCGGGGTGCCCGACCACGAAGCCCCCGCCGTGCACGTTGACGTAGACCGCCTGGTTCGCCGTGCCGGCCGGCGGGTGGTAGACGGTTGCCGGTACGGGGCCGTGCCGGGCGGGGATGGTGACCTCGGTGGTCCGGCCGCGGAATTCGGGGAATCGCACGGCGGCCTTGGGGGCCGGGTTCACGACGGCGGCGAAAGTGCGGGCCAGTGCGTCGGCGACGACTGGTCTGGAGAGAATCGACACGGGCCCTAGGAGCCCGTTCCCGGGCCGATGTTGTGGGCCGGTCTGGTGCGCAGGTTGTGCACGTAATCGCTTGGGGCTCCGGCGATTTCGGCGGCGTCAGCCATCACGCCCAGGTATCGCGCCGAGGGCAGGCCGCCCTCCCAGGCGTCGAGCACGTACAGCCAGGCCAGCACGGGGTCGGTGCTGGTGTCCGACGAGATGCGTTCCACCCGGCAGCGGATCTTCTTGTGGACGCCGAACTCCGAGCCCTCCCACCGGTCGAGGTTGTTCTCGTCGGCCGGGGTCATGTCGTAGAGGACGACGAACACCTTGGAGGTCGGGTCTTCGACCACCGTGGCCAGCGCGCCTTCCCAGCCGATGTCCTCGCCGCCGAACGTCAGGCGCCAGCCGTGCAGCCAGCCGGTTCCGGCCATCGGGGAATGGGGTGCCCGCTTGAGCATCTGCTCAGGATCCATGTTCGACCCGTAGGCGGCGTAGAGCGGCACGGGGAAATCTTAGACGTCACCCGCACGAGCGGTCTTCTCCCAAGCGTTTCGCCGCGCCATTGAACAGCGCGGCGACGATGCACGCCGCACGGCGGCGTGAGGAGAAGCCGCGCCATTGAACAGCGCGGCGACGATGCACGCCGCACGGCGGCGTGAGGAGAAGCCGCGCCATTGAACAGCGCGGCGACGATGCACGCCGCACGGCGGCGTGAGGAGAAGCCGCGCCATTGAACAGCGCGGCGACGATGCACGC
>NZ_LZJB01000336.1:0-8878 GCF_001666895.1 Mycobacterium sp. E3298 | reverse complement strand
GCCGCGGTTCTCCCGCCACCAGGCCGCCGCGTGGCGCGTGACGTTGAACGTCCCTTTGAGGTGCACCGACACCACCGCGTCCCAGTCCTGCTCGCTCATCTTGAAGACCATGCCGTCGCGAAGGATCCCCGCCGCGTTCACCACGACGTCCAAGCCGCCGAGCGTCTCGGCGGCCCGGCCGATGAGATCCGCGCACGCGGCGAAGTCGGTGATGTCGGTGGTGTCGGTGCACCTCAAAGGGACGTTCAACGTCACGCGCCACGCGGCGGCCTGGTGGCGGGAGAACCGCGGCGGGCAGTACCGGCTGATCACCTTCACATCCATGTCGGGCTTGCAGGGCGCGCCGAGCCAGCCGAACTATGCCGCCGCCAAGATGGGCATCGTCGGCCTGACCTTCTCGTGCGCCAACGCGCTGCGCAACTACGGGGTGCGCTGCAACGCCGTTGCGCCGATCGCGGGCACCCGGATGACGCAGGGCATCAAGGGCGGCGGCAGCATGGACTACTCGGACTCGAACGTTCGCCTTTCGCCGAAGAATTGCGTGCCGCCGGTCGTGTATCTGGCCAGCGAGCAGTCCGACTGGCTCAACCGGCGCGTGATCTTCGCCGGGAACGGGCGGATCAGCCTGATGTCCAATCCGGTCGTCGAACGCGAGATCGTGTCGGCGTCGGGGACGTGGGACATCCCGACCGCATTCGCCGAGATCGAGACGTCGTTCAAGGAAGCGGTGCTGTATCCCAACATCTTTGACAAGCCACCCTCCAGCTGAGCCGACGAAAAGTGCGACAATGACCGAGCTTGCCACCGAGCGGGTGCCACAAAAGTTCGCCTGCGGCGAGACTTTCGTGCCCAAGAGCCGGTATATCGACCCGGAATTCCTGAACCTCGAGCTGGAGCGATTGTTCACCCGCGTGTGGCAGCCCGCGTGTCGCGTAGAGGAAGTACCGGACGCCGGCTGCTTCTACGAGTACACGATCGGCCGGCAGTCCATTGCCGTGGTGCGCCAGAAGGACGGCAGCATCAAGGCATTCCACAACACCTGCGCCCACCGCGGCATGAAGGTCGTCCGCGGCAGCGGTTGCTCGGCCAACAAAGAGCTGCGCTGCGAATTCCATGGCTGGCGTTATGAATTGGATGGCCGGTCCTCCTTCGTCCCATGTCGCGACGAATTCGCACCGCGCCCCCGCCAGCAGTGGGGCCTGCGTCCCGTCGCGGTTGGGACGTGGGGTGGCTGGGTGTTCGTGAGCATGGCCGAGGACCCGCCGGATCTGCTCGAGTGGCTGGACCCGCTGCCGACCGCGCTGGCTCCATTTCGGTTGCAGGACATGCGCTACCGCTGGCGCAAGCGCACGTTCCTGCCGGCGAACTACAAGACCGTAGTCGACGCTTTCATCGAGGGCTATCACACGCCCGGGACCCATCCGCAGACGATGCGATCGGCGCAGGGCCCGCGGCCGTCTGCGGAGCCCGCAGCGCCGCAAGAATACGTCTACGCTCCCTACACCCCGACCATCACCTATAAGAACCACTCGCGGTTCGTCTACACACAGCGTCCCGAGCATGCCGGCCGCGACAAGGGCCGCCAGGAGCAGGCGGCGCGACCCGAGGTGTTCGCGAATTCGATGAAATACCAATACCTCGAGGTCGGGTCGCTGGTCACCGAGCGAGACTACCGGGCCGCGCAAAAGCTGGCCGCGATGGAGCCCGGCGACGTCCCACCGTTTGTTCTGTACCACCAGATGTGCGAGGAGCTCGCCCGCGCCGAAGGCGTTGACTTCCCGCGGATGTCGATGGAGCAATACTTCGCGGGGAACGGCGACTGGCATGTGTTTCCGACCATGGTGATCCTGGTCGAGAAGTCCTGCCTGCTGGGATACCGCATGTTGCCCGACGCCGAAGACCCGAATCGGTGCACGTTCGAGATGTTCTCGCTGGAGCATTTCGCGCCCGGCGAGGTGCCCGAGACGCAGTGGCAGGTCTTCGAGCGGTGGCAGGACCACGACGGCTGGGGCGAGCTGCCCTCACAGGACCTGAGGAACATCGGCGCCATCCACGCGGGCATGCACTCGGCCGGGTTCGAGGGACTCTGGCTCAACACCGCCCAGGAGATGTCCATTCGCAACGAGCATGCGATCGCCGACAGGTTTCTTTTCGGTGCGGACCGCGACGGTGTGGATCGCCGCGCTCAGGAGGGCGGTTCCTCCGCGTCGACATCGGAGAAGCGATAGGGGTTCTCGCCATCGGCGGCGGCTCCCAGCCGCATTCATGCGACGACAGCAACACCGCCGACCGTGCAGCCGCCGGTTTCGATCGCCGGGATGGCCTGACGTACAAGCTGGTTGGCGACCCACGTGGAGTTCCCGGTGGGCGCAACGCCAACTTGCCGAATCGGGCTGCGCCAGAAACACGTTGGTGACCGGTCAGAGACCCGTTTCAGTCGGCTCACGCGGATATCCGAAAAGTTGCAGCGCTTCGTCGGCGACTGCGATCAGCGAGCCGGTGGGGGCATCGCGTTCGCCGGTCAGCCGGTCGAAGATTCCGATGTCTTTACGGAGCAGGGGTCCCACCATTGGAGCCAACACCCCGAAGCCACCGACAGCGACGGCGGTGTTCAGCGAAAAGCTGTTGCCGCTGCTGACCGACAAAGCGCGGCCCAGAGCGTGCTCGTCCAGGCCCAACCGAGTGCCGGCAACCATCGCGTCGCGCGCCAGGGCGTAGTGGGCGGCGTGCAGAGTGTTGTTGACGAGTTTGGCGATCAACCCGCTGCCGAGCGGCCCGAGGTGAATCACGTTGCCGCCGAAAGTTTCGAGCTCCGCGCGGCATTTTTCGTAGTTTTCGTCCTCGCCGCCGACGAGGACGGTGAGCTTGCCCTCGGCAGCCGCGAAGCCGCCGCCGCTGACCGGAGCGTCGATCACCCCGACGCCCCGTTCCGCCGCGATCCGCGCAATGTGGTGACAGACCTCCAGGCTGATTGTCGAATGGATGGCCAGCACGGACCCGGGCGACATGCCGGCGAGCACCCCGGATTCGCCCAGGACGACGTCTTGGACCCCTGCATCGTCGACCACACAGATCCCGACCACGTCGCTGTTGGCCCCCAGCTCGGCCCGGGTTTCCGCGAACGTCGCCGCAGAACCGCGATAGGGCTCAAGCGATTCCGCCCGGCGTGCCCACAACGTCGTGGGCACCCCGCAGGCTATGAGCCGATCCGCCATTCCCTTGCCCTGGTCCCCGAGACCGATGAATCCGGCTCGGATCTGCGGACGATCCGACGACGTCGGCGTCGCGGAGTCGGGGCGCGCGGTCGAGCCGGCTTGGTCAGTCATGAAGGGCGATGGCCTCCTCGGGACAGGACCGCACGGCGTCCGTGGCGGAGGGTTCCTCTCCTACTGGCACCTCGGCCGCCAGCAGCACGCTGTGCCCCTCCTCGTCGGCGTCGAACAACGCGGGCGAGAGGCTGTAGCAGCGGCCATGCCCCTGGCAGGCTCCGCTGTCGAGCTCCAGCCTCATCCACGCACCTCCCAACTCAGTGGCAGCGGCCGCGCCAGCCGCACCGGAAGAGCTTCGTATCGCAACGATGAGCCCGGCGTGATCTCGTAATCGGGAATGCGCTTGTGAAATTGGTCGAGTGCCGCCCGCAGCTCCATCCGAGCGAGATGGCTTCCCAGACAACGGTGAAAACCGCTTGCGAACGAGTAGTGCGGATTGGGCCGACGGGTCAGGTCCACTTTGAGAGGATCTTTGAACTTCTCCGGATCCAGGTTGGCAGCGGCCCACAGCACCGTCACCTGCGTTCCTGCGGCCACGGTCGTCTCGCCGACCTGCATGTCCACGGTCGGAGTGCGCGATGCCACCGGCACCGGGGTCTCCCAACGCATCAACTCTTCGATGGCGTCGGGCCACATTTCCGGGTTCGCCACTACCTGACGGCGCTCGTCGGGATGGCGCGCGAGCCAGGACAGGATGCAGGATAGCGACGCCGCTACGGTATCCAGGCCGGCGATCATCAGCAGGAAGCAGATGTCGAGAATGTTCTCGCGGGTCAGTGAGTGGCCGTCGACTTCGGCTGTCATGAAGCGGCCGAGGATGTCGTCCCCGGGTTCGCCGCTCGCTTCGCGTTCGTCGAGAACTTGGTTGAAGTACGCGTAGCACCGTTTGCCCGCCGCCTTGTACCTGGCCTCGCGTTGCGCGACGGTTTCCCCCTCGACGTCGCGCAGCAAATCGTCTTTGTTCTGCAGGAAGTAGTTCAGCTCGGAGAGCGGAATTCCCATGAGGCGCAGGAAAATCGTGGACGGGAGGATCGCGCAGAATTCATCGTAGATGTCAGCGTGGCCGCGTTCGATGAACTTGTCGATCAGCTCGTCGGCGAGCGTTCTTACGTCGGTCTCCAGGTGGGCGATCGCCTTCGCCGAAAAGATCGGGTCAAGCAGTTTGCGGTATTTGGTGTGCTCGGGCCGGTCGATGTCCAGCGGAATCAGCGGGCGATCGGCGCTCTGCGTATTGCCCACTGCCCCCGATCCGCGCACATCGTGGCTGCGGGTCAGAGCGTCGACGCTCTTGGCGGCGCCGACAATGTGATTGCCGTCGATCACGATTATCGGCGCCGATCCGATGCCTGCGTACACTTCCTGTGGTTCGGGGACAGTCAGCATCGCTGCGAAGTCACCCCCGAAGGCCTCGGCGGCTATGCCCTCCGTTACGGCGTCGTCGGACTGTTCGTCGTGGCTAGCCGACAGCGCTGTCGTTTCGCTCATTTTTGTTCCTTCGCGGTGTACTACGGGGAAGTCCCAGGAATCGCTCGGCAATCACGTTTCGCGCCACGTCGGTGGATCCGCCATAGATGCCGGTCCCCGGCGCGAATCGGAATCCCGCTTCGAATGCACCGTCGCCGGCACTCCCCTCCGCCCCGCGCGCCAGAAGGGCTGTCGGGCCGATGAGATCGATCAGCTCCGACGCCGTCTGCACCAGCAGGTCGGAGGACAGGATGCGAGCCGGCGGTCCCGACGCCGAACGCGTCATCTCGACCTTGACGAGCGCTTCGCCGATGCGCTCGGCCACCACGGCGTCGTCGAGCAAGGATGTGCCTGCGGGACCCGGTTGCGTTGCGGCCCAACGAACGAACTCCGCGAGGAGTTTCTCGCACTCGGCCAGGTAGGGCCCCCCGATGGTCGGGTCACTGCCGTCGGCGGAGATGCCGTGTTCCTGGCTCAGCGGCGCGGCGACCACGGTCCAACCCGCGTTGACGTCGCCCAGGCGCCAGCGGTCGTTGACGCGAACATCTTGCAGGTAAACGAAATTGGTACGTTCGCCGCCAAGTGTGCCGATCGGCCGGATCTCCACCCCCGCAGTGTCCAGGGGCAGAAGGAAAACGGTGAGGCCCTTGTGCATGGGCGCCGACGGGTCGGTGCGCGTGAGCAGAAAGCAGTATTGGCTGAACTGGGCACCGGTGGTGAACATCTTCTGTCCGTTGATAACCCATTCGTCGCCATCCCGCTCCGCGCGGGTGCGCACCGCGGCCAAATCCGATCCGCAGTCCGGTTCGGTGTAACCCAGGCAGATGCGAACGGTGCCGTCAGCGACCCGCGGCAGCACCTCGGCCCGGATGTCCGGCGAGCCGAAGATTCGGATGGCGATCGGTGGTAGCAACGTCGTGGAGGCCAGGATGTAGGGCGCGCCGCTGCGCGCCCATTCGGTGGCGACGATGCGCGCCCGCAACGCGTCCAGGCCCGCCCCACCCTCGGACGTCGGCCATTGCGTCGCGACCCATCCCCGCGCCCCCATCGCCAGGTGCAGGCCCTCGTTGAATCCGCCGCCGTGCAGCCGTTCGTCTTCCAGCACCGCCGGGGTGACGTGTTCGCCGAAGAAGGCGCGTGCCCCCTGCCAGAACGTGAGGGTGTCGTCGTCGAGTTCGATGGTCTCGAAATTCACGTGAGCGCATCCTTCAACACATGCGGCGCCCACCGGGCGACGCGTCGCAGAAGGGTGCGACGGTCGCCGACGGCCAGCGCCCAGCCTTTGGCCCGGCGGTAGTAGAGCTGAACGTCGGATTCAAGGGTGAACCCGAAGCCGCCCTGGGTGTGGATGGCGGTGGCCCCGGCTTGCTCGGCGGCGTCACCGGCGGCCAGCACTGCGCACAAGGCCAGCGCACCAACGGATTCGGGTTCATGGTCGCAGAACCAGGCAGCGCGCCACATCAGCCGCCGGGCCGCGCCCACGCTGTTGGCGGCGTCGACCAATGGATGAGCGATGGCTTGAAACGCTCCGATCTGGGTGCCAAAAGCCGTGCGCTCTTTGGCGTATTGCACACCGAGGTCCAGGGCGGCCTGACCCAGCCCGACCAGCGCGGCCGCCGTCAAGACGTGCCATTCCCGTTCAGCTAGGTCCCACTCGTCGGCCGAACCCACCCGTGCGCCACCGGTAACCTCGCGCCAGCCCAGCGGAGCGCACGCCAGATTGGGCTGGGTCGGCGCCGGCGGGCTGGTGACCAGCGTCAGGTTGGCGCCCTGCGGCGCGAGCACGGCCTCTGCGATCGCTCCGGCGGGTGCTAGCCGACGGTCGGCGGTGCCCGGGGCGAGGGTGACAACCGCGCCACGATCGCGCATGGCGGCCAGCAGCCGCGATGACGGGTCGATGCGGGCGAGCGCGCGAGCCGCCGCCAACACCTCGGCCAGGGGTACCGGCGCCGCGCGGCGGCCGGCCTCTTCGAGCACGAACGCCAGCTCGACCAAGCCGGCCCCGTCGCCACCGACCGCTTGGGGCAGCGCCATCTCAACGAGGGCACGTTCCTGGAGCTCGTCCCACAGCGCCGCGTCGAACCCGTCCGGTTCGGCCGAGCGAACCCGTGATGTCGGGATGGTCTTTTCGAAATAGGCCCGGAAGGAATCCCGCAGTGCGGCCTGCTCCTCGCTGAGCGAGTAGTCCTGTTGGCGAAGCGAGAACTCTGCGTTCATCGGACGGCCACTCAGGGGGCGTCCTTCAGGACGCTTTCGTCAAAACCAAATAGCCTGCGTGCATTTCCGCCGATGATGGCCCGCGCACTGTCGATGTCGACGCCGGCGAAGAGCCTGTCGAGGATCTTCTCCGACTCTGGGTATGTGCTCTCGGGGTGGGGATAGTCGTTGCCCCACAACAGGCATTCGGCGCCGGTATCCGCGAGGTTCGTAATCGCGACGGGATCGTCCTGGAAGGTCGAGTGGATCTGATGCCGGATGTAGTGACTGGGCAGTTCGGCAAGTTTCGGTTTGGTCCAGCCGATCTCGTCGTGCGCCTGGTAATAGTAGTCCAGCGTCTGCATCGCCCACGAGATCCAGCCGCCGTTGCACTCGACGAAGACAGCGTGCAGGTCTGGATGCCGCTCCAGGATCCCGCTGCAGCTCAACAAGGCGGCTGCGCGCGGCGCCATCGATTGCGTGGCAAGAAGATTCGCCGTGCCGCTCCCCCACCCTCGATAGAAGATCATGTCGTGGCCGCTGCCCTGATGCATGACGGCCGGCCGGCCCGTCGACGCGATGACGCCCCACAGCGGTTCCCACTCTTTGGAGTTCCACTCCGGCTTGCCGACCAGCGGCAACAGCAGTCCACCCACCGACGGATCGGCAGCCACCCGCTCGACCTCGGCGATGGCCATGTCGGCATTCCAGGTGGGGATCATCATCGCAAGTTTGATCCGGTCGTGTCCCCCGATCTGCTCGCGAATCCAATCGTTGTAGACCTCGCATACCGACTGCCCAGCAAGGGGATTGGCGATGCCCCACGCGTATAGCCCGATGGTGGGAAAGACGATTTCGGCGTTGATGCGGTCGGTCCGCATCATGTCGAGCCGTACGTCGGGCGAGGCCGCCGCCACGCGCTCGGCCTCCTTGGCTGCTGCCTCTTCTGCCGACAGTTCGTTCCAACCGATGGGGCTGCCGTTGACGACCAGGCTCCACCCGCCGGCGTCATTGGCCAGGATGCGGCGCGGGGCGTGATCGCGCAGGTCCACGCTGAGGCGTTCATACCAGAGGTCATGCGGCTCGTCGACGTGCGCATCGGCCGAGATCTTGGGCAGATCGACGGTACTCGTCATATCAGACCTGCACCGTCTCCCGGCCGGCCGCCTCCGCACGGGCCCGGTATTCGGCCTTGCTCACCGTCGACAGGTCGACGTCGGTGGCCCTGGCGCGTAGCGCACCCACCGTCGCGTCTTTCTTCGCGGTGTGTTTGAACGGGTCGAAATCAAAGAAACGACAGCTGTTTTCGTGAGTGATCTTATTGATTTCCTCGTCGGTCGCACCGGCAGCCGTGAACTCGCCGAACAACTGCTCCGGGCCGTTGGGCCAGGTCGAGTCGGTGTGCGGATAGTCGCACTCCCACGCCAGATTGTCGATGCCGATCTCGTTGCGCAGCTTGACGCCAGCCGGGTCGGTGATGAAGCAAGCCAGGACCTGGTCCCGAAATATCCTGCTGGGCATGCGATCCGACCAGTCCTGACCGATCCAGAGTTGATTCTTGGCATGTCGGTCGGCCCTCTCGAGGTAATAGGGGATCCAACCGATGCCGCCCTCGGAAAGGGCGATACGCAGGTCCGGGAATCTGCGCAGGGTACGGCCGAACATGAGGTCCTGCAAGGCCATCAGCGTGAGCTGGGTGGGCAGGATGATGTGATGGTCGATCGGAGCGTCAGGCGCCAGCGTGATCAGGCCGCCACTGGCCCCGATGTGCATGCACAGCACGCTGCCCGTCTCCGACATCGCGGTCAGCATCGGGTCCCAGTGCTCGCTGTGAAAGCTGGGGAAGCCGAAAGCGTGCGGCGCCTCGAGGAAGCTGATGGCCTTGCAGCGTTTGCCGGCCAGACGCCGCACCTCGGCCGCGCACAATTCCGGATCCCACATCGGCACAA
>NZ_LZJB01000335.1:0-500 GCF_001666895.1 Mycobacterium sp. E3298 | reverse complement strand
AGAGGTCTACGACCGCTACATGAAGTACCTGACCGGCTGCGAGGACTTCTTCCGCAAGGGCATCAGCAATGTGGGCCAGTTCACCCTCGTGAAGTAGGCGGCGAGGAGCTGGGGGTCGTTCCGCTACTTTTGCAGCGTGAACTGGTCGACGTCGGTGTAACCCTGGCGGAACAGCTTCGCGCAGCCGGTCAGGTACTTCATGTAGCGGTCGTAGACCTCTTGCGACTGGATCGCGATGGCCGCGTCCTTGTTGGCCGCCCACGTCTCCAGGGTGCGCGCGTAGTGCAGCTGCAGTGAGTGCACCCGGGTCAGCTCGAAGCCGGCCGTTACGGCGTACTCCCCGACGGTCTGCGGGGTCGGGAGCCAGCCCCCCGGAAAAATCTCGGTGCCGATGAATCGCGCGAATCTCACATCGCGCATAGTCAGCTTGATGCCGAGTGCGGGCATCTGCTGCCATTGATAGGTCAAAATGGTGTGCAACAGCATCCGACCGTCGTCGG
>NZ_LZJB01000334.1:0-27415 GCF_001666895.1 Mycobacterium sp. E3298 | reverse complement strand
ATCATCTCGAACGAAGCCGATCCCGAGCCGACCACGACCCCCGCCTGCAGCACGACGGTTTCGATGCCCGAGGCGATCAGCGCCTCGCCCACCGCCGCCCGCGACTCGAGATGCGGCGAGAGCTTGCCGCCCTCGGGATGCAGCCCGCTCAGGTAGACGACGCGCCGCACCCCGGCGCGGCGCGCCGCCGTCACCACGTTGCCGACCGCACGGGCTTCCTCGTCGGCGAAATCCTTCGACGTGCCCATCGAGTGGACCAGGTAGTAGACGACGTCGATCCCGTCGAACGCCGCGATGAGGGAATCGACGTCACCCAGATCGCCGCGCGCGACCTCGGCCTGTTGCCGCCACGGCACGTCCTCCAACTTGGCCGGGTTGCGGGCCAAGGCGCGCACCTCGTGACCTTCGTCCAGCAGTCGCGGCGCCAGCCGGGCGCCGATGTAGCCGGTCGCCCCGGTCACGAGACAGCGCAGCTGTCCAGCCATGGGATCTCCGTTCGTCGTCTTCCAATTATTCGGACCCGACGCGGGGGAGGATTACCGGCTTGGGCCACCCGTAAGCGCGATGGCGTCAGCGATCGGTGAAGTCCGGCGTGCGGCGCTGCTGGAAAGCGGTTGCGCCCTCGACGAAGTCATGCGAGCGCAGCAGCACGGCCTGCCCCTCGTATTCGCGCTGCAGGGCCGGATCCAGCTGGGCGAGCGTGGCCGCGTTGATGGCGAGCTTCGTCTTGCCGAACGCCACCGCGGGGCCCGCCAACAGCCGCGCGATCACCTTGTCCACCTCCGCCTCGAACTCGTCGGCCGAATAGACCGCGCTGACCAGGCCCCAGGACAGCGCCTCGGCGGCCGGTAGGCGTTCGGGCAGCAACGCCATGTGCATCGCCCGGATGCGCCCTACGGCGGCGGCGATCAGCGCGGACGCGCCACCATCCGGCATCAGCCCGATCTTGGTGAAGGCGAGCATGAAAAACGCGCTCTCCGAAGCCAATACGACGTCACAGGCGAGCGCCAGGGAAACACCCACGCCGGCCGCCGGTCCCTGGACCGCGGCCACCACGGGGTGCGGCACGGCCGCGATCGCCCGGATCAGGCGGTTGATCTCCAGCACGATCTCGTCCGGCTGGACCCCGGTCTCGGACACGTCGTCGGCGCTGATGCCGGCCCCGGAACAAAACCCCCGGCCGGCACCGCCCAGGCGCACGACCCTGACTTCGGGGTCGGTCGCCGCGCGCTCCATCGCGTCGGCGATGCCGGTAATCACCGGCACGGTCAGGGAATTGAGGCTGTCCGGCCGGTCGATGGTCACCGACAGCACGCCGTCGGACAGCGTGACGGAAAGGCCTGCGACGGGCGCCAGTGTGTCGATCGCGGATTGGGGCATGGGCTCACCCTAAGTGACCGGGCTGCGTGCCCGTCGAACGCGGCTGCGAAGATGCCAACAACAACGGGCGTCAGAGCAGACGAAAGGTCGGTAGATCGTGGCTGGACCGCTGAAGGGGCTTCGGGTCGTCGAGTTGGCCGGGATCGGGCCGGGCCCGCACGCGGCGATGATCCTGGGGGATCTGGGCGCCGACGTGGTGCGCATCGATCGGCCGTCAACCGGTCCCGGTGGTGTGGCCAAGGACGCCATGCTGCGCAACCGGCGCGTGGTGGCCGTCGACCTGAAGTCCGACGAGGGACGCGCCGTCGTGCTGAAGCTCGTCGCCAAGGCCGACGTGTTGATCGAGGGCTTCCGGCCCGGCGTCACCGAGCGGTTGGGGCTCGGCCCCGAGCAGTGCGCCGAGGTCAACGAGCGGCTGATCTACGCCCGGATGACCGGCTGGGGACAATCCGGCCCGCGCAGCCAGCAGGCGGGCCACGACATCAACTACATCTCGCTCAACGGGATCCTGCATGCCATCGGCCGGGCGGACGAGCGGCCGGTGCCACCGCTGAACCTGGTCGGCGACTTCGGCGGCGGCTCGATGTTCCTGTTGGTCGGGATCTTGTCCGCGTTGTGGGAGCGGCAGAAGTCCGGCAAGGGTCAGGTCGTCGACGCCGCGATGGTCGACGGCTCGAGCATGCTGATCCAGATGATGTGGTCAATGCGCTCGCTGGGCATGTGGTCCGACGTGCGCGGCACCAACATGCTCGACGGCGGCGCGCCCTACTACGACACCTACGAGTGCGCCGACGGACGCTACGTCGCCGTCGGCGCCATCGAGCCGCAGTTCTACGCCGCCATGCTGGCGGGGCTGGGCCTGGACGCGGCGAACCTGCCGGCGCAGAACGACGTCAGCCGCTGGCCCGAGCTGCGCGCGGCGCTGACGGCGGCGTTCGCCGGCCACGACCGCGACCACTGGGCCAAGGTGTTCGCCGATTCCGACGCCTGCGTGACCCCGGTGCTGGCGTTCGGGGAGGTGCACACCGAGCCGCACATCACCGAGCGGAACACCTTCTACGAGGTGGACGGCAGCCCGCAGCCGTTGCCCGCACCGCGGTTTTCCCGCTCCACCCCGGACGTGCCCCGCCCGCCGGCGGCCCCGCTGCCCGACGTCCAAGCGGTGCTGGCCGACTGGGTATAGTCGCCAACCAACTGGTTGGCTGGACTCGTAGGGAAAGGACTCGCATGAAGATCAAGGACGCCGTCGCCGTCGTCACCGGAGGCGCCTCAGGACTGGGCCTGGCCACCACCAAGCGGCTGCTCGACGCCGGGGCGCAGGTCGTGGTGATCGACCTGCGCGGCGAAGAGGCGGTCCAGGAGCTCGGCGAACGCGCGCGTTTTGTGCAGGCCGACGTCACCGATGAGGCCGCCGTCGGCAACGCGCTGGACACCGCCGAGTCGATGGGTCCGCTGCGCATCAACGTCAACTGCGCGGGCATCGGCAACGCCATCAAGACGCTGTCCAAGGACGGCCCGTTCCCGCTGGACGCCTTCAAGAAGGTGGTCGGCGTCAACCTGATCGGCACGTTCAACGTGCTGCGGCTGGCCGCCGAGCGCATCGCCAAGACCGAGCCGATCGGTGAGGAGCGGGGCGTGATCATCAACACCGCCTCGGTGGCGGCGTTCGAGGGCCAGATCGGCCAGGCCGCCTACTCGGCGTCCAAGGGCGGCGTGGTCGGCATGACGCTGCCGATCGCCCGCGACCTGTCGCGCGAACTGATCCGCGTGGTGACCATCGCGCCCGGGCTGTTCAAGACGCCGCTGCTGGGCTCGCTGCCCGAGGAGGCGCAGGCCTCGCTCGGCAAGCAGGTGCCGCACCCGGCCCGGCTCGGCGACCCCGACGAGTACGGCGCGCTGGCCGTGCACATCGTCGAGAACCCGATGCTCAACGGCGAGGTCATCCGCTTGGACGGGGCCATCCGCATGGCGCCCCGCTGAGACCCCTGAACACGAAAGCCCCCCGCTCGTCGCGGGGGGCTTTCGTAAAGGAGAGAGAACTTATCGACGGAACCATCGACTGACTGCGGGTTCGGCCATCAACAGCCGTGCGAGCATGCTCATGGCGTTGCTCAGCTCGCCGCTTGCAGTTCGTCGAACTGCTCCGAGGTTTCGCCTTCCACCAGCACGTCGCCGTGGTAGAGGGCTTCGAAGTCAACCTTGATGACGTCGGCACTTGTGTCGTCGATCCACATGACACTGAGCGTATGGGCCACCATTAAGGAATCTTTGAGTCACGATTCGGAAAATGGTGGCAATTTACCGGCCGGTAGGTTGTCGGCGGTCTATCGCGGCATTCAGGCCCGTGACCTGCTTACTTGCCGGCCAATTTTCTGGCCGGACTCTTACCGTCGCCGCGGTTTAGACCGCCGCGTTGAACCGTCCTTCCGGTGCGCTCCGTGCTTAGTAGCGAATCTGTTTGACGCGTGAAAACTAGCGTTTGTTACGTTGACGCGGAAACGCCAGCGGCCAGCGCGATCAGCACCGGCGGCGGAAGGGCTCGAAATGCTGCAGGGGATCGCCCGGGTGGCCATCGCGGCGCCGCGCCGCATCATCGCAATCGGTGTCCTGGTCTTCATCGCCGCCGCGGTCTTCGGCATCCCCGTCGCCAAGAGCCTGTCGCCCGGAGGTTTTCAGGACCCGGACTCGGAGTCCGCCCGCGCGATCCAGGTGCTGACCGACAAGTTCGGGCAGAGCGGTCAGCAGATGCTGATCCTGGTCACCGCGCCCGGCGGCACCGGCAGCGAGCAGGCCCGCAACGTGGGCAGCGACCTCGTCAACCAGCTACAGAAGTCCCCGCTCGTCTATAACGTCTCGTCACCGTGGACCGTCCCGCCGCAGGCGGCCGCCGACCTGGTCAGCCGCGACGGCAAGACCGGCCTGCTCGTGGTCAACCTCAAGGGCGGCGAGAACTACGCGCAGAGCAACGCCCAAACCGTCGCGGACCAATTCATCCATGACCGGGACGGCGTCACCGTCCGCGCCGGCGGCGCCGCGATGCAGTACGCCCAGATCAACACACAGAACCAGGCCGACCTGCTGGTGATGGAGATGATCGCGCTGCCGCTGAGCTTCCTGATCCTGATCTGGGTGTTCGGCGGACTGCTGGCGGCGGCGTTGCCGATGGCGCTGGGCGCGCTGGCCGTCGTCGGGTCGATGACGGTGCTGCGGCTGATCACCTTCACCACCGAGGTGTCGATCTTCGCGCTGAACCTGAGCACGGCGTTGGGCCTGGCGCTGGCGATCGACTACACCCTGCTGATCGTCAGCCGCTACCGCGACGAGTTGGCAGAGGGCAGCGACAGGGAGCAAGCGCTGATCCGCACGATGGCCACCTCCGGGCGCACCGTCTTGTTCTCAGCCGTCACCGTGGCGTTGTCGATGTCGGCGACCGTGGCGTTCCCGATGTACTTCCTCAAGTCGTTCGCCTACGCCGGCGTGGCGACCGTGGCCTTCGTCGCGACCGCCTCGATCGTCATCACCCCGGCCGCGATCGTGCTGCTGGGCCCTCGGCTGGACGCGTTCGACGTGCGCCGGCTGATGCGCCGGGCATTTCGGCGGCCCGAGCCGGTGCACAAGCCCGTCGAGCAGCTGTTCTGGTACCGGTCGACCAAGCTGGTGATGCGCCGCTGGGCGCCGATCGGGCTGACCGTCGTCGCGCTGCTGCTCCTGCTCGGGTCTCCGTTCATGGGCGTGAAATGGGGCTTCCCGGACGACCGGGTGCTGCCCCGTTCGGCGTCGTCCCATCAGGTCGGTGACCAACTGCGCAACGACTTCGCGCACGACTCCGCCACGTCCGTGCCCGTCGTCGTCCCCGACGCGCGCGGGCTGAACCCGGCGGACCTCGACCGCTACGCCGCCGACTTGTCGCGGGTGCCCGACGTGTCGGCGGTGTCGGCCCCCGGCGGGACGTTCGTCGGCGGGAACCGGACCGGACCCCCGGCGGGGGCCACCGGGCTGGCCGACGGCAGCGCATTTTTGACCGTCAGCAGCACGGCCCCACTGTTCTCCCCGGCGAACGACGCGCAACTCAAGCGGCTGCACGAGGTGCCCGGGCCGGCGGGCCGGTCCGTCGTGATGGGCGGCGTCGCGCAGGTCAACCGCGACAGCGTGGACGCGGTCACGGACCTCCTCCCGCTGGTCCTCGGGCTGATGGCGGCGGTCACCTTCGTGCTGCTGTTCCTGCTCACCGGCAGCGTGCTGTTGCCGGCCAAGGCGCTGGCCTGCAACTTCCTGTCGCTGACCGCGGCGTTCGGCGCGCTGGTCTGGATCTTCCAGGACGGGCACCTGGGCGCGCTCGGGACGACCCCGAGCGGGACGCTGGTGGCCAACATGCCGGTGCTGCTGTTCTGCATCGCCTTCGGGCTGTCGATGGACTACGAGGTGTTCCTGCTCTCGCGCATCCGCGAGTACTGGCTCGCGTCCGGCGCGGCCCGGCCGGCGCGGCCGACCGCGAAGGAGGCGCACGCCGCCAACGACGAGAGCGTCGCGCTCGGCGTCGCCCGCACCGGCCGGGTCATCACGGCGGCCGCGCTGGTGATGTCGATGTCGTTCGCCGCGCTGATCGCCGCCCACGTGTCGTTCATGCGGATGTTCGGCCTCGGCCTGGTGCTCGCCGTCTTCGCCGACGCCACACTGGTGCGGATGGTTGTCGTGCCGGCCTTCATGCATGTGATGGGCCGGTGGAATTGGTGGGCGCCCAGGCCCCTGGCGTGGCTGCACGACCGGTTCGGCATCGACGAGGGCGGCGCGGTCGAGACCGCATACCCCGAGCCGGTCCAGGTCGACGGCAAACCGCTGGGGGAGCCGGTGCCGAATATCGGCTGACGCGCCGGCCGGCCCGTCGGCAAGTCCCTATTCTTTGGCCCAGAGTCGGAAGGTTGACGTGTATGACAACGGCGGTGGACAACCCGTTCTTCGCACGCATCTGGCCCGTCGTCGCCAGCCACGAAACCGAGGCGATACGCGCCATGCGCCGCGAGAATCTGGCCGGGTTGTCGGGGCGGGTGCTGGAAGTCGGTGCGGGCATCGGGACGAACTTTCCGCACTACCCGGAGTCGGTCCACGAGGTGGTCGCGGTGGAGCCCGAGCCGCGGCTGGCGGCCCAGGCCCGCGCGGCGGCGGACGTGGTGCCGGCCCGCGTCGTGGTGCTGGGCGAGACGGCCGAGGGCTTCAGCGGCGAGGAGCCGTTCGACGCGGTGGTGTGCTCGCTGGTGTTGTGCTCGGTGCGCGACCCCGGCGGTGTGCTGCGGCGGCTGTACTCGGTGCTGCGTCCGGGCGGGGAACTGCGGTACCTCGAGCACGTGGCGAGCGCCGGCGCGCGTGGCCGCCTGCAACGGTTCGCCGACGCGACGCTGTGGCCCCGGCTCTTCGGTAACTGCCACACCCACCGCGACACCGAGCGCGAGATCATCGACGCCGGGTTCGAGGTCGACGTTTCCCGGCGCGAGTTCACGTTGCCGGCGTGGGCGCCGATGCCGGTCTCGGAGCTCCTGCTGGGCCGCGCCCGCCGGCCGTAATCGCGGCGGGGCTATTTCAGCAGGGCGGGCAGCCGCTGCAGCAACCCGGGCAAGGCCTGGCTGGCGGTCTCGCGGATGCTTATCGTCGCGTGCCGCGACAGCGGGGTCACCTCGGGGTTGACCTCGATGACGGCCGTGCCGCGGGACAGCGCCAGCTCGGCGAGCCCGGCGGCCGGGTAGACGATCGCCGACGTTCCGACCACCACCATCACGTCTGCGGCCTCGGTCGCCTCGACGGCCGATTGCCACGGCCCGTCGGGCAACGGCTCACCGAACCACACGATGTCCGGGCGGATCAGGCCTCCGCAATGACAGACCGGGGGCTCCACCTCGAGCGTCGGTTCGGCCATCTTGGGCAGCGCGCCGGTGTACGGCATACCGCAACGGTCGCAACGGAATTCGAACAGGCTGCCGTGCAGGTGGTGAACCGGTGTGCTGCCGGCGCGCTCGTGTAGGTCATCGACATTCTGGGTGATGACGCTGACCTCGGCGCCGTCCTGCCAGGCGGCGATGGCGCGGTGTCCGGTGTTGGGCGCGACGTCGGCGACCAGATAGTGACGCCACAGGTACCAGCCCCACACCCGTTCGGGATTGTCGCGCCACCCTTGAGTGCTGGACAGCTCGTACGGGTCGAAGCGCGCCCACAACCCGTTCTTGTCGTCGCGGAAGGTCGGCACCCCGCTCTCCGCGGAGATTCCCGCGCCGCTCAGCACCGTTACTCGCATCCCACAAAGATAGCCGTGCGTGGGACATACTGAAGACGTGGAGCTGCGGGATTTGCTGAAGGTCGACGTGAAGGCGGGCAAGCCGCTGTTCGACCAGCTCAGAACGCAAGTCATCGACGGCGTCCGCGCCGGCGCGCTCCCGCCCGGGACCCGGCTTCCGACCGTGCGCGACCTGGCCGGGCAGCTGGGGGTCGCGGCGAACACCGTGGCCCGCGCCTATCGGGAACTCGAGTCCGCCGCGATCGTCGAAACGCGCGGGCGCTTCGGGACTTTCATTTCCCGTTTCGACCCGACCGACGCGGCGATGGCGGCCGCCGCCAAGGAGTACGTCGAGGTTGCCCGCGCGCTGGGGCTGACCAAGTCCGACGCGATGCGCTACCTGACCAACGTGCCGGACGACTGAGCCCAATCAGCTTGGCGCGAAGCGCTTAGCGCAAGACCTTGGCCAGCGTGCGCAGGTTGCGCGTCGTCGTCGACGACTTGTAGCGGGGCTTGCCCATCGTCTTGCCGATCGCGCTGTCCAGGGTGGCGCCCTTGGGCACCTGCCAATAGATCACGCCGGCGCCGGGGCTGATCTTCTCGTCGGCGCCGGCTTTGTCGCCCAGGGCGGCGAGTTCGTCGAGCACCGCGTCGTCCGCCACGAACGTGACGTAGGACTGGTAGCCGTCGACCTCGGGCTCGAAGGGATAGGCGTCCACGACGGCGCGCACCGTTTCGAGGTCATAGACCAGCACCCACGCGTCGTAGCCGAAACGGTCGCGCAGCGCGGCTTCGGCCTTCTTGCGCACCCCCGCGGCGCGGGCGGACGACTCCAGCACGATGTTGCCGCTGGCCAGGATGGTGCGCACGTTTTTCAAACCCGCATCGGTCAGCGCGCGTGCCACCTCGGCCATCTTGAGGTTGACGCCGCCGACGTTGACTCCGCGCAGGAAGGCCGCGTACTTGGTCATGGTCCGATTTCACCAGGTCGGTGCGGGCCGGCGCGATCCGGGACCGGTCGCTGGACGCGCGACGTAGGCTGCTGGGATGGGACGCCAAGTCTTCGACGACAAGCTGCTCGCCGTGATCAGTGGGAACTCCCTCGGGGTGCTGGCGACCATCAAGCGCGACGGGCGGCCCCAGCTGTCGAACGTCAGTTACCACTTCGACCCGCGTGACTTGGCCGTGCGGGTGTCGATCACCGAGCCCCGGGCCAAGACCCGCAACCTTCGCCGCGACCCCCGGGCGTCGATCCTGGTCGACGCCGACGACGGGTGGTCGTATGCGGTGGCCGAGGGCACGGCCACGCTGACGCCGCCGGCGTCCGACCCCGGCGACGACACCGTCGAGGCGCTGATTGCCTTGTACCGCAACATCGCCGGCGAACACCCGGATTGGGACGAGTACCGCCGCGCGATGGTCACCGATCGGCGGGTGCTGCTGACCCTGCCGATCTCGCACGTCTACGGCATGCCGCCGGGGGTGCGGTAGCCGCCCGATTCCGGCCGCGCGGCGCTAGGCTGCCGGTATGGCTGAATCGAAGTCCTCCGAGGCGCCGGAATCGGACGACGACACCAAGCGCAAGTTCCGCGAGGCCTTGGACCGCAAGCTGGCCAAGTCGTCGGGTGGGTCCGACCACAAGGACAGCGGGGGCAAGCAGTCGCGGGCGCACGGGCCGGTGGAGAACCGCCGCGAGTTCCGCCGTAAGAGCGGGTGAGGATCGGCGGTTAGCCGTTGCCTCCCAACGGTTTTCAGCCCACGGGCGGCGTGAACAGGCCGATCGAGGGGTCGTCGCGGCCCGGCTTGCCGCGCAGGCTGCCGCGGGTGCTGGGGTGGGAAAAGTCCACCCGGGACGGGTCGTTCTGGTACGACCAATCCGCCACGATGGTGCGTTGGCCGAACTTCCAGCGGCCCTCGTGTCGGGTGTAGGTGTCCAGGTACCTACCGCCGATGACGACGTCGACGTCGCGTTCGGGGCCGGCGAAGGTGTGGAAAACGAGGCAGTAGACCTCGCCGCGGGCGGTGTCGCCCTCGACGACGAAGTTGGTTGTGGTGACGTTGTGTTGGGACACCCGCACATACGGTTCGGACGCCTGCAGCTGCGCGATGAACTGTTCGACGCCGCCCGCCGAGAACGAGCCGTGCGAGTCGGTCGCGTCGGGGTGGTAGAGGTCGCGCAGCGCTTCGTAGTCGGCGCGGTCGACGGCCCGGCAATAGGCGGTGACGAGGGCGTGCAGTTCGTCGCGGGCCAGCATCAGCGCCAGTCGGGCCTCATCCACCACCACGCCACGATAACGCGGTGGTTGGGTGAGTAGTCTGCCAACTACGGCTCATCGGTCTTAGGGTGTTCAGCGGAAAGGTTGGTCGTTGACGGTGAAACTTTGGCTCGCTCAGGATCCCGAGGCCGACGCGCTGCTGGACGAGGATCCGCTGGCGCTGCTCATCGGGATGGTCCTTGACCAGCAGGTGCCCTTCGAGACCGCCTTCTCCGGGCCGAAGAAGATCGCGGACCGGATGGGCGGCTTCAGCGCCGCCGAGATCGCCGACTACGACCCCGACAAGTTCGCCGCGCTGTGCTCGGAAAGGCCTGCGATACACCGCTTTCCGGGATCGATGGCCAAACGTATCCAGACCCTGGCCCAGATCATCGTGGACCGTTACGACGGTGACGCGGCGGGTTTGTGGACCGCCGGGGACCCCGACGGCGCGGAGCTGCTGCGGCGGATCAAGGGGCTGCCCGGTTTCGGCGATGTCAAGGCGCAGATCTTTGTGGCGTTGCTGGGCAAGCAGTACGGCGTCACCCCGAAAGGCTGGCGCGAGGCGGCCGGGCAGTTCGGCAAGGCCGGCACCCACATCTCCGTCGCCGACATCGTCGACGCCAAGTCGATGGGCAAGGTCCGTTCGTACAAGAAGCAGATGAAGGCAGCTGCCAAGGCGGCGAAGTAGTTGGTGACCAGAAGGGAAGAGCGGCAACGTGAAGACTCACCTGACGTGTCCGTGCGGGGAAGCCATCGTCGGCAAGGATGAGGACGAGTTGGTCGAGCTGACCCAGGCTCATCTCGCCAGCGATCATCCGGGTCTCGAGTACGACCGCGACGCCATCCTGTTCATGGCGTACTAGCCGCCCGCCAGACCGGAGCGCGCGTGTCCCCGAGGGGAACACGCGCGCCATGGCGGGGGACAGTGCCGGCCTACGGCACCACCGTGGAGCCGATGGTGGGCATGAACTGGCACTGCTTTTCCTTCGTGGTCACCTGCCCGAAAATGGTCGACATGATGCTGCCGGACCCGGTGTCGGCGATCGCGGTCAGCGTCGTCGGCCCGTCGGCGTTGATGTCGGTGCGCGGCTTGAGCGCAACCGTCCCCGACTTACCCGTGGTCAGGTTCACCCAGGTGACGTTCAACGGCAGCTTCTGCACCTCGGCGGGCCCGGGCGTGCCGACAGCGGTGAACACATAGGCGGTTTGCCCGGGGCCCGGGCCCGGCGTCGGGATCTTCGCCGGACCCGCCACCGACAGCGCCGTGGCGATCGCGCTGGTGCCGTCCGCCAGGCAGTTGGTGCCGATCGAGGGGTACATGAAGTCCTGCGTGGGCGGGGCGTCGGGGCCGAACCCGGGAGCCGCCGCGGGTGCGGCGGCCGGCGCGGGAGCCGCGTCCGGCGCCGGAGCGGCCGGTGCGGGAGGCGCCGGTACGGGCGCCGCGACGGGTGCCACGGTGCCGGGAGCCGGTGCGGAAGCCGGCGGGGCCGCGACCGGCGGGGCCGCGGCCGGTGGGGCGGCCATCGGCCCGGGACCCGCCGCGTGCGCGGGATCGATGCCGGTCGGCAGGTGCGACTGGGGACCGGCCTCCACGCCCGCCGGTGGGGCCGCAGCCGGCCCGGGACCCGCCGCGTGCGCGGGATCGATGCCGGTCGGCAGGTGCGACTGCGCGCCCGGTTCGACGCCCGCGGCGGGCACGTGTGGCACCGGTGCGCCGTCGGGCAGCGCCGCGCCGGGCTCGGCCGGCGCGCCCGGCATCGCCAGGAACTGGTTCACCGACTGGGCCACGTTGCGGGACTCGCCGGGCGCGCTTTGGTTGTGGCTGAAGGCCTGCGCCGCGGCCATGAGCAGCTGGGTGGCCTGCCCGGGGTTGGTGGCGGCCTGCTGAATGATCGGGCTCAGCTGCGACAGCGCGGGCAGGCCCGGGAGTTCTTGAGTCGAATTCGGTTGCGGTGTCGCCGGGTCGGCTGCCGCGCTCGGGCAGAACCCGAACGCGGCAGCCGATGCCGTCACGACAGCGGCCAATCCTTTGGACAGATTCCAAGTGGTCGCCACGGTGTGTCCTCCGGTCAGTAGGGGGTTGGCGTTGCTGTCTGGCTAATTACTCAGGGCAGCCCTGCGAGCAGCGGGGCAACCGGGTTGGCCCCGGTGGCCGGCGCGGCCGGCGCCGCCGGAGCGGCCGGCGCCGCGGGAGCGCCGGCGAGCGCCGGCAGGTCCTGCGGCAGGGTCATCTGCGCGGGCAGGTTGACCGGCATGTTGGGCAGGAACGCCGGCATGTCGACCTTCGCCTGCGGAATCTGCGGGGTCGGCGGGGTGGCGGGGGCGGCCGGCGTCGACAGCCCCGGGATGGCCGGCAGTCCGGGAATGGACGACGTGGCCGGGGCGGCGGGCGCCGCGGGTGCCGGCTGCGTCAGGCCGGGGATCAGCCCCTGCAGGCCCTGCGCCGCCGACGGGGCGGAAGGCGTCGGTGCCTGCGCCAGTCCGGGGATCGACGGGATCGCCGCGTTGGTCGCCGGTGACGGCGCGGCGGCCGACGGGACACCCGGGAAGGTGATGCCCGGGGCGGCCGGCGCGGCCGGCGGGGTCGCGCCGAGCGCGGTGGCGAGGTTCTGCAGGATTTGGGGCGCGTTGGCCGCCGAACTGATCAGCTGCTGCGGAATGTTCGGGATCGGCGGAGCCGGCACGGGGTCGGCGTGGGCGATACCGCCCGTGAGTAGGGCTGCGGACGAACCGACTACGACGGCGGCTGCACGCAAGTAAGTCCAGATGGTTGGCATGACTCTCCCTGGTTGTGGATTACGGGGTCCAGCGCCGAAGTTACGTTGATACTGGTGGGACTCAAGTGACACGTGTGGCATTTATTTGATCGTTATTGATACGAGTGACGGCGGTGACCGAACGCCCGCCGACCAGGCCGTTGGGCGCGACGGCGTCCGCTCGGGCCGCCGCGATCGCTAAAGTCGGCTCATCGACACCACCTCGGCCGCCCCGGCGGCATCGGATCGCCGGCGGTTCGCGACTCTGCTGCGGGCGGCCGCACCGGCCCTGCTGCTCGCCAGCGTCACCGCGCGGCTCGCCTGGACCTACCTGGCGCCGCACGGCGCCAACTTCGTCGACCTGCACGTCTACCTCGGCGGGGCCGCGGCCATCGACCACCCCGGCACGCTGTACAGCTACGTCTACGCCGACCAGACGCCGGACTTCCCGCTGCCGTTCACCTATCCGCCCTTCGCCGCGGTCGTGTTCTACCCGCTGAGCCTGTTGCCGTTCGGCCTGGTCGCCCTCGCGTGGCAGATCGCGACCATGGCCGCGTTGTACGGCGCGATCCGGATCAGCCAGCGCCTGATCGGCGTGGCGCCCGGCACCGACGGTCGCCGCCTGGCCATGGCGTGGACGGCGATCACCATCTGGATCGAGCCGCTGCGCAGCACATTCGACTACGGGCAGGTCAACGTGTTGCTGATGCTCTTGGTGCTGTGGGCGGTGTTGACGACGCGGTGGTGGCTGTCGGGGCTGCTGGTCGGCGTGGCGGCCGGCATCAAGCTGACGCCCGCGATCTCGGGCGTCTACCTGGTCGGGGTGCGGCGGTGGGCCGCGGCGGCCTTCTCCGCCGTGGTCTTCCTCGCCACCGTCGGCGTGTCGGCGATTGTGGTCGGCGATCAGACCGCCTACTACTTCACGAAGCTGCTGGGCGATGCGCACCGAGTGGGGCCCGTCGCCACCTCCTTCAACCAGTCCTGGCGCGGCGGCATCTCCCGGATCCTGGGTCACGACGCCGGCTTCGGCCCGCCGGTGTTGATCGCCATCGGCGCGACCGCGGTGGCGGCCGTGCTGGCCTGGCGGGCGCTGGACCCGGCCGACCGGCTGGGCAAGTTACTGGTGGTCGAGCTGTTCGGGCTGCTGCTGTCGCCGATCTCCTGGACCCACCACTGGGTGTGGCTGGTGCCGCTGATGATCTGGGCGATTCACGGGCCACCCCGCGAGCGCCCCGGCGCGCGGATCGTGGGCTGGGGCTGGCTGGCGCTCACCATCGTCGGCGTGCCGTGGCTGCTGAGCTTCGCGCAGCCGACCATCTGGCAGATCAGCCGGCCCTGGTACCTGGCCTGGGCCGGCCTGGTCTACATCGTGGCGGCCGTGGCGACCTTGGTCTGGATCGCCGCCACCGGCGCGCGCCGTACCGGCGAGATGGCCGGCGCCGAGTCCAAGGACTAGCCGCCGACGATCCCGTCGATGTCGTGCGCCATGGCGACGTCCTTCTCGGTGATGCCGCCCTCGGAATGCGTCACCAGGGCGAAAGTCACCGTCCGCCAACGAATATCGATATCCGGGTGATGATCCTTGCTCTCCGCGTGCTCGCCCACCCGGCGCACCGCGTCGATGCCGGCGAGAAAGCTCGGAAACTTGATCGACCGGCGCAGCGCACCGTCGGCGCGCTCCCATCCCTTGAGATCGGGCAGTGCGGCGTCCACCTGCTCATCCGTTAACACAGCCATATTGTCAGTGTCCTTTCCCGGAACAATCGCCGCAGTCAGATACACGGATTCAGTGGGCAGACGATGGGAATTGGGCACCGCAGGCGCGGTCACCCGTCTAAAGCTCAGCACCGCCGCTCCGAGCGCATCGCGAAGGGCGGTCACCAATTTCAGCCCGAAGTCGATGGCATCGATGTCACGTAGCGCGAAGCATATGCCCGGAAGATCACCGCCCGCACTTCACCTATGTGGTGTACCCATCGACGGGTTAACACATCGACAGAAGGCAGGCCTTCCATCCTTCGACGGCGGGGTAACGTCACTCACGCAGGGTTTGGTTCTCGTCGATCCGAGACTTGTACGGCGTCGTAGACAAGCGTGGCGGAAAAGGCGACGTGGATCCCGTAAAGGAAGATTATTGATGCGTGAAAATTGCGCACGAGACAGACCCGGCTAACGGCGAAGAGTGGATCGATCGACTGAAGCGCGCGGCGAAGGCCGGACGGCCTCTAGACCTGGCGCTCGGCGACCAGGTTGATCGCGCATCATGTGCGAAGTGGCCGGTGGAGCGAACGATGCCCGCAGCCGCGTTGCGGGCGGTGCTCACCGATCCACAAATTCAGATCGACCCGGGCGGTATTCAGATCCGGGGCGCCAGATTTGCTGACCATGTGGACTTAGAGTATCTAGTGTTCGCTTATCCCCTGCGCTTGTACGAGTGCGTCCTCGAGCAAGGGCTAAACGCTAATTACGCCCAGATCCGCGGGCTAACACTGGCTGAAGTCACCGTCAACCATGGGGTGCTCGCGAAGGGTGCGACCATTGGCGGCGAACTCGACCTCACCGGCACGACCCTCATCAACCCCGACTCGAACGCTCTAGACCTCGAGGGTGCGTGCGTCACAGGAAACGTGGTCGCTGCGGGCGATTTCCATGCCACCGGCATGATCTGGGCCACCGGCGCGACCGTCGGCGGCGACCTTATCCTCACCGGTGCGACCCTCGTCAACCCCGCCACCAAGGAGAACCCCGAGCGGTACGCTCTCGTCCTCGACGGTGCGAGGATTACTGGCAGCATGTTCGGCAGAAATCCGTTCTGCGTTACCGGCGCGGTCAGTGCTATCGGCGTGACCATCGGCTCCACTCTTGAGCTCGATGGCGCCACCTTCAACAATCCCGACGGAGACGCCCTTGGGCTCAGCCGCGCACACATCACGACCGACGTGTTCGCCCAGAACGGATTTCGCGCTATTGGCACTGTACGCGCGATCGGTGCGATCATCGGCGGGCATATTCATCTCGATGGCGCCAGCCTCTACAACCCCGCCACCGAGAAGAACCCCGACCGATACGCTCTCGTCCTCGACGCTGCGCAGATCACTGGCAACGTATTCGCGGGCGAGTACGCCGAAGCCAACAGCGAGACCCGCAAGTTCCACGCCACCGGCATGGTCCGCGCCCGAGGTGTGACCATCGGCGGAGAACTCGACGTTACTGGCGCGACCTTCGAATGTCCGGGCACCGCCGGAAAGCTCGGCAAGGCAGCCCTAGACCTCGGCGGTGCCCGCATCACCGGCAGCGTGTTGGCCGGCGAGGGTGCGGATAAAGAAAAACGCCCCTGCCACGTCGAGGGGACGGTCCGCGCCATCGGCGCGACCATTGGCGCCCAACTCGATCTGAGTGGTGCAACCGTCAACAATCCCGATGGGGTTGCGCTGAATTTGGAGGCTGCGACGGTCTCGCGCTTAATCCTCACGCCGAAGGAGTGGTGTGGATCAGTGAACCTGGTCAGGGCTCAAGTCAGCGACCTTGAGGTTGGTCGGGTCGTCGACGGCGCTTACCAAATTCCTCCGAACCCGCTCTCTGCGACCGGCTGGCAAGTCGATGATCTACGTGGCCCTCTGCGTGAGCGGTGGCGACTTGCACACCAATGGCTCAATACGGCGTCGGCTCATAGTGAGCCCAAGACATCGGGTTCTCGGGCATGGCGGCGTCGACTCGTGGAATGGTTGCGTCCCAAGAAACCTGTCCCGGTACAACCTTGGTATGCGTTGGCCGAAGTCTACGATCGCAATGGCGACCCCACCGGCGCCAAGAGATTGCGGTTCGCGGCCGCGAATAAGGTTTCCCGGCAGTCACCCTTGCCGACACGGGTCCTCCGATCCCTTTACCGGGTGCTGGTCGGGCACGGCTACTACCCGCTGCGTGCCGGTCTCTGGCTGGCCGGGGTGTTACTCGTCGCCACATTCATTGTCGCCACTAACCGCGCTGACTTCGTCCCCACGAAGAGTGACGCCGCCGCGAAAGCCGCCGACGCCTACACTGCGCAGACCCACAAGCCGGCTCCATCGCGAATTACTGCCCTAGAATCGTGTGATCTGCGACTCGCTTACCCGTGCTTGAATCCCTTCACCTACACGATGTCGGCAGTAGTTCCCAACTTTGGCAACATGACCTCTGACTGGACTATCCCTTCGGACGCAACTAATTGGCTCACCATCGCACTCCCCATGCTCAAATTGACCGCCTGGGCACTGACCGCGCTGCTCGGGGCCGGGGTCACCGGAATCCTGCGGAAAACGTAACGAGTTGAATGTTGAGGAGCGGCGGCAGTCGTTCGTCAAACGACTCTTTGGCGTGTCGCAGGCCGATGCCGTTTAGACGCTATAGGGCCGAAAACTTGTGCGATTTAGATGCAGGTCTTGTCCGCATGAACGCTCGTCGACCGGTCCGGGCTAACGGCTCGCCGCCGTGCCCGCTGATTGAGTGACGGAGGGAGCGCCGGCAAGCTTGGGAATCGCTGTCCACCGCGGCGGCGGGGCGGGGAGAATGGCGGAATGAAACCTGACCGCGCGGACAAGCAAGAGTTGTTACAAAAGTTTGGCGCAACAGTGGCTAATTGGTTAAACACTCGCGAGCAAGTAGAAAAGACCGGTGGCGCCTCAGGTGACTTTGAAACGCAACAACACGACTTCTGGTTGACCGTGGACAGGTACAACACCGATAGCCTGAAGCGCCTGTTCGATTACGCCAGCGAGTGGGGCGTCGATGAGACTGAGCTTTCACGAGCTGCTGGGGTATCGCCCGAGAAGCTTCGCGATATAAGGGAAAGTCTCAACTGACACATCCGTCAACGAGGCAAAAGAGTTTGGCTGCGGGGTGCGGTTCCGGCGATGGACTCGACGACCGCTGCCAGCGCGCGTAGCTCGTCGAGCATGTAATCATCTAAGATCACTTGCTTCGCCGATCTCGCCCTCGATGTAGCGTCACGAATGTGTCTACCGCACCAGTTGCCACCTCAGTGCGCTTGGTGGTCCCCTGGCGTTTGGTCTTAGCTAGTGGATATGGCAAAGCCGAACAATGCCTCTGCTCATGCGGTTACTTACGGATAACGGACGCTACAGCGTCAGACGGGCAGCAGTGTTCAGCACTCAAGTACAGCGCGCGGCGTCCACCTGCTCATCCTTAACACAGCCATATTTCGACCGTATACCGTCTGGCCATGCCGACCCAGATCGTCGTCGCGGGCGCGGTCATCCGCCGCGCCACGGTGCTGGTGGCGCAACGCCTCCGGCCGCCCGAGCTGGCCGGCCGCTGGGAACTGCCCGGCGGTAAGGTCGCACCGGGTGAAACGGAGCGGGATGCGCTGGCCCGCGAGCTGGCCGAGGAGCTGGGCCTCGAGGTCGGCGACGTCGAGGTGGGGGGCCGGCTGGGCGACGACATCGCGCTCGAGGGCATGACCCTGCGCGCGTACCGCGTGGGATTGCTCAGCGGAGAGCCGCATGCGCGTGACCATGGGGCGGTGCGCTGGGTGACCGCGGACGAACTGCCCGATGTCGACTGGGTGCCCGCCGACCGCGGCTGGGTCGCTGACCTGGTGCGGGCGCTGTCCGCAGCGGCCTCATAACACGTCCACAGCTTTTCCGCAGCCGACGCCCAGCCGCGCAGAAGGTCGCGAGGGTGAACTTGAGATATAAACCCAACGTGTACTTGTAAAAACTACTTGACCTGGAAGCGTGTACCGGGACCGAGCCTGCGGCTGTACCTCGTGGTGACAGCGTCCCGGCCGGATGTCTCTAAGTCGCTAAAACCCATGTTGACCAAACGATTTCGATATCGGGCCGCCCGTCGCGGAGGTGTTAGGCGCGTCCTACGCGCCCCGCGCCGGTGCGCGATCGTTCCCCAGGCCAAAGGCCGTCGGCCATGGTTCGTGCCGGCCGATGAATCGATGGGCCGATGCCCGGTACGACGCACCCGGGCCGAAACGCCGGCCCGGCACGCGCGGCGCTACGGAGTGGAAGGGATACCTGTTGACTGTCACACCACACGTCGGTGGAGCGCTCGAGGAGTTGCTGGAGCGCAGCGGGCGGTTCTTCACCCCCGGTGAATTCTCGGCCGACCTGCGCACCGTGACGCGCAAGGGCGGCCGCGAGGCCGACGTGTTCTACCGCGACAGGTGGAGCCACGACAAGGTGGTGCGCTCCACCCACGGGGTCAACTGCACCGGTTCCTGCTCCTGGAAGATCTACGTCAAGGACGGGATCATCACCTGGGAGACCCAGCAGACCGACTATCCCTCGGTGGGCCCGGACCGGCCGGAATACGAGCCGCGCGGGTGTCCCCGCGGCGCGTCGTTCTCCTGGTACAGCTACTCGCCCACCCGGGTGCGCTACCCCTACGCGCGGGGCGTGCTGGTCGAGATGTACCGGGAAGCCAAGGCGCGACTGGGCGATCCGGTATTGGCCTGGGCCGACATTCAGGCCGACCCCGAGCGCCGTCGCCGCTATCAGCGCGCCCGTGGCAAAGGGGGACTGGTCCGGGTCACCTGGGCCGAGGCCACCGAGTTGATCGCCGCCGCCCACGTGCACACCATCAAGACCTACGGGCCCGACCGCGTCGCGGGATTTTCGCCCATCCCGGCGATGTCGATGGTGTCCTACGCGGCCGGGTCGCGGTTCTTCGAGCTGATCGGCGCCCCCATGACGTCGTTTTATGACTGGTACGCCGACCTTCCGGTCGCGTCGCCGCAGGTGTTCGGCGATCAGACCGACGTGCCCGAGTCCGGCGACTGGTGGGACGCAGCGTATTTGATGATGTGGGGCTCCAACGTCCCGATCACCCGGACCCCCGACGCGCACTGGATGGCCGAGGCGCGCTACCGCGGCACCAAGGTGGTGACCGTCAGCCCCGACTACGCCGACAACACCAAGTTCGCCGACGAGTGGATGCCGTGCGCCGCCGGCACCGACGGGGCGCTGGCGATGGCGATGGGCCACGTCATTCTGACGGAATGTTATGTGCGGAAAGAGGTTCCGTTCTTCACCGACTTCGCGCGCCGCTACACCGATCTGCCGTTCCTGATCAAGCTGGAATCCCGCGGCGACATGCTGGTGCCGGGAAAGAACCTCACGGCGGCGGACCTGGGCAGGGGCGTCGAGAACGCGGCGCTCAAACCGGCGGTGCTGGACGAGGCCACCGATTCGGTGGTGGTGCCCCACGGCTCGCTGGGATTCCGCTACGGCGAGGACGGTGTCGGCAAGTGGAACCTCGACCTCGGCGGCCTGATGCCGGCGCTCAGCGTGCGAAACGCGCACGGCGACACCGCGCTGGTGCACCTGGCCAGCTTCGACACGCTCAACGGTGAAGGCGCCACGGTGGCGCGCGGCGTCCCGGTGCGCCGCGTCGGCAAGCACCTGGTGTGCACCGTTTTCGACCTGATGCTGGCCCAGTACGGGGTGGCCCGACCGGGATTGCCCGGCGACTGGCCCACCGGTTACGACGACCCGACCCAGCAGAACACCCCCGCCTGGCAGGAGGGAATCACCGGTGTCTCGGCCGCGCAGGCCATCCGCGTCGCCAAGGAATTCGCCCGCAGCGCAGAGGAATCCGGCGGCCGGTCGATGATCATCATGGGCAGCGGGATCTGTCAGTGGTTTCACGGTGACGCCATCTACCGGGCGGTGCTCGCGCTGCTGATGCTCACCGGCTCGATGGGGCGCAACGGCGGGGGCTGGGCCCATTACGTCGGACAGGAAAAGGTGCGTCCGCTCACCGGTTTTCAGACCATGGCGATGGCCACGGACTGGGTGCGTCCGCCGCGGCAGGTGCCGGGAGCCTCCTATTGGTACGCGCATACCGACCAGTGGCGCTACGACGGTTACGCGGCCGACAAGTTGGCCAGCCCGCTTGGCCGCGGCCGGTTCGCGGGCAAGCACACGATGGACCTGCTGGCCTCCGCGACGGCGATGGGCTGGAGCCCGTTCTATCCGCAGTTCGACCGCTCCAGCCTGGACGTCGCCGACGAGGCGCGCGCCGCCGGTCGCGACGTCGCCGACTACGTCGCCGAGCAGCTCCGCGACCGCAAACTCAAGCTGTCCGTCACCGATCCCGACAACCCGGTCAACTGGCCCCGGGTGCTTACGGTGTGGCGGGCCAACCTGATCGGATCGTCGGGCAAGGGCGGCGAATACTTCCTGCGTCACCTGCTGGGCACCGATTCCAACGTGCAGGCCGAGCCGCCGGCCGACGGGATATCGCCCGTCGACGTGGTGTGCGAGGGGGACATCCCCGAGGGCAAGCTCGACCTGATGATGTCGATCGATTTCCGGATGACCTCGACGACGCTGGTCTCGGACGTCGTGCTGCCCGCGGCGACGTGGTACGAAAAGGCCGACATCTCCAGCACGGACATGCACCCCTACGTGCACGCGTTCAGTGCGGCGACCGATCCGCCGTGGGAAACCCGTTCGGACTTCGACGCTTTCGGCGCGATCGCGCGCGCCTTCAGCGCGCTGGCCAAGCGGCACCTGGGCACCCGCGGCGACGTGGTCCTCACCGCGCTGCAGCACGACACCCCCGACGCGATGGCCTATCCCGACGGCACGGAGGAGGACTGGTTGCACACCGGCGCGACGCCGGTGCCCGGACGCAGCATGGCCCGGCTCACCGTGGTGGAACGCGATTACGGCGCCGTCTACGACAAGTGGCAGACCCTGGGACCGCTCGTCGAGACCTTCGGGGTGACCACCAAGGGCATCACGGTGCATCCGTTCCGGGAGGTCGAGGAGTTGTCCGCCAAGTTCGGCGTGATGAATTCCGGTGCGGGAGCGGGCCGCCCGGCCATCACCACCGCGGCGCGGATGGCCGACGTGCTGCTGCTGTTGTCCGGCACGACCAATGGCCGGCTCGCCGTCGAGGGCTTCCGCGAGCTGGAAAAGCGGACGGGTCAGCGGCTCGCGCATCTGGCCGAGGGCAGTGAGGAGCGCCGCATCAGCTACGCCGACACGCAGGCGCGTCCGGTGCCGGTGATCACCAGCCCGGAATGGTCGGGCAGCGAAACCGGCGGGCGCCGCTACGCGCCGTTCACCATCAACATCGAAAACCTCAAGCCGTTCCACACGCTGACCGGCCGAATGCATTTCTACCTGGCCCACGACTGGGTCGAGGAACTCGGCGAGCACCTGCCGGTGTTCCGCCCGCCGCTCGACATGACGCGGCTGTTCGGCCAGCCCGAGCTCGGCCCCACCCCGGACGGGATCGGGCTCACCGTGCGGTATTTGACCCCGCACTCGAAGTGGTCCTTCCACTCCACCTACCAGGACAACCTGTACATGCTCTCGTTGTCCCGCGGCGGACCGACGATGTGGATGAGCCCCGGCGACGCGGCCAAACTTGAAGTGCGGGACAATGATTGGGTCGAAGCGGTCAACGCCAACGGCATCTACGTCTGCCGCGCCATCGTCAGCCACCGCATGCCCGACGGCGTGGTGTTCGTCTACCACGTGCAGGAGCGCACGGTCGACACGCCCCGCACCGAAACCAACAACAAGCGCGGCGGCAACCACAACGCGCTGACCCGCGTCCGCATCAAGCCCAGCCACCTCGCCGGGGGCTACGGCCAGCACGCGTTCGCCTTCAACTACATGGGGCCGACCGGCAACCAGCGTGACGAGGTCACCGTGGTACGTCGCCGCAGCCAGGAGGTGACGTACTGACATGAAACGTCCGAGCGAAGCTTGCGGAGCGAGACAATGAAAGTAATGGCGCAACTGGCGATGGTGATGAACCTCGACAAGTGCATCGGCTGCCACACCTGCTCGGTCACCTGCAAGCAGGCATGGACCAACCGGTCCGGCACCGAATACGTGTGGTTCAACAACGTCGAAACCCGTCCGGGACAGGGCTATCCGCGCACCTACGAGGATCAGGAGCGGTGGCGGGGCGGCTGGATACGCGACAAGAAGGGGCGGCTGCGGTTGCGTGACGGCGGCCGCATCCAGAAGCTGTTGCGCATCTTCGCCAACCCCAGGCTGCCGGTCATCGACGACTACTACGAGCCATGGACCTACGACTACGAGAACCTGACCACCGCACCCGCGGGCGACACGTTCCCCACGGCCGCACCGAAGAGCCAGATCAGCGGCGAACCGATGAAGATCTCCTGGGGGCCGAACTGGGACGACAACCTGGGTGGCTCGCCGGAGATCCTGGCCGGCGACCCGATCCTGAAGAAGGTCAGCGAGGACGTCAAGCTCGCGCTCGAAGAGACCTTCATGTTCTACCTGCCCCGGATCTGCGAGCACTGTCTCAACCCCTCCTGCGTGGCGTCGTGCCCGTCGGGCGCGATGTACAAGCGCAGCGAGGACGGCATCGTGCTGGTCGACCAGGACCGCTGCCGCGGCTGGCGGATGTGCGTCTCCGGATGTCCTTACAAGAAGGTCTATTTCAACCACAAGACCGGCAAGGCCGAGAAGTGCACCCTGTGCTATCCGCGGATGGAGGTCGGGCTGCCCACCATCTGCTCGGAGACCTGCGTGGGGCGGCTGCGGTATCTGGGCCTGGTGCTCTACGACGTCGACCGGGTGCTTCAGGCGGCGTCGGTGGAGAACGAGACCGACCTGTACGAGGCGCAGCGCCGAATCCTGTTGGACCCGAACGACCCCGAGGTGATCGCGGCCGCACGCGCCGAGGGCATCTCGGACGAGTGGATCGAGGCCGCCCAGCGCTCGCCGGTCTACGCGCTGATCAACGACTACCGGGTGGCCCTGCCGCTGCACCCCGAATACCGCACCATGCCGATGGTTTGGTACATCCCGCCGCTGTCCCCGGTGGTCGACGCGGTCAGCCGTGACGGCCACGACGGTGAAGAGCTGGGCAACCTGTTCGGTGCGCTGGACGCGCTGCGCATTCCGATGCAGTACCTGGCCGAGCTGTTCACCGCCGGGGACACCGCCGTGGTGGAGGGCGTGCTGCGGCGGCTGGCGGCGATGCGTTCCTACATGCGCGACATCAACCTCGGCCGCGAAACCCAGCCGCACATACCGCATTCGGTCGGCATGACCGAGGAACAGATCTACGAGATGTACCGGCTGCTGGCCATCGCGAAATACGAAGACCGGTATGTCATTCCGACGGCGTTCAGCCCGCAGGCCCGCGACCTCGAGCAGATGGGCTGCTCGCTGACCGGTGACGGGGGCCCGGGGATGTACGAGTCGGGTGAGCCGGTGCCCGTCGCCGTGGAGACGTTCCATGCGCTCAAGCACCCCCGCGGGGAGGCGGCCGCCAACGGGCGGCCGCGGGTGAACCTGCTGAACTGGGACGGGCGCCAGGCGCCCGCAGGCATGTTTCCCGACGGGCGGCAGCAATGAGGCTGCTGGCCGGGCGCCGCGGGCGCGCCGACATCCTGCAGGACCGACTCGTCTGGCAGGCGGCGTCGCTGCTGCTGGCCTACCCGGACGACGACCTGCCGGGGCGCCTGGACACCGTCGACGAGTTGCTCGGCCACATCACCGGGCCCGCGGCGGCGCTGCTCGGGCAGACGCTCGCCGCGCTGCGGGCCCGCGAGCCGATGGCCGCCGCGATGGATTACGTGGCGACCTTCGACATGCGGCGCCACTGCACGATGTACTTGACGTACTGGACCGCCGGGGACACCCGCAACCGTGGCCGCGAGATGGTCGAGTTCGCCACCGCCTACCGGGAAGCGGGCGTGCGGCCGCCGCGCGCCGAGGCGCCCGACCACCTTCCGGTCGTGCTCGAATTCGCCGCCACCGTCGACCCCGCGGCGGGGCGGCGGCTGCTGACCGAGCACCGCGTTCCGATCGACGTGTTGCGGGGCGCCCTCGCCGGCGCGGAGTCGCCGTACGAGCCGACCGTGGCGGCGGTGTGCGCGACGCTGCCGGCCGCGACCGACTCCGACGTGCGCCGCGCTGAGCGCCTGGCGAAAGCCGGTCCGCCCGCGGAAGCCGTTGGGCTGCAACCCTTTAACTTGACGGTGCCGCCCCGACGCGAAGGAGCGCCAGGTGTTTGACAGCGTACTGTTCTGGGACATCTCGCCCTACGTCACGTTGTCGGTCTTGATCGTCGGCACCTGGTGGCGGTACCGCTACGACAAGTTCGGCTGGACCTCGCGCTCCTCGCAGATCTACGAGTCGAAGTTGTTGCGGGTGGCCAGCCCGATGTTCCACTTCGGCATCCTGGCGGTCTTCGCCGGACACGTGATGGGCCTGTTCATCCCGCCGCGGGTGACGCAGATGCTGAAGATGAGCGACCATGCCTACCACCTGCAGGCCGTGATCGCCGGGTCATTGGCCGGCTTCGCCACGTTGGCCGGAATCGGGCTGTTGATCTACCGGCGGTTCACCCGGCCCGCGGTGACCATGGCCACCACCCGCAGCGACAAGGTGATGTACGTGGTGCTGGTGCTGGCCATCGTGGTGGGCCTGTACTGCGACCTGATCGGCACCGGCCCGCACGGCGGCGAGTTCCACTACCGCTACACGGTCGGCATGTGGTTCCGCCGGATCTGGCTGTTCCAGCCGCACGGTGAGGTGATGATCAACGCCCCGCTGGACTACCAGCTGCACGCCCTGATCGGCATGGTGCTGTTCACGCTGTTGCCGTTCACCCGGCTGGTGCACATCTTCAGCGCGCCGATCGCCTACCTGTTCCGGCCCTACATCGTCTACCGCAGCCGCGACGAGGTGACCAAGGGCGAATTGGTCGGCACGGCCCCGCGCCGGCGGGGCTGGTAGGTGTTCGGGCACCCAGCAATGCGTGTGCGTCCTGGGCTTTCCGTGTGCGTCCAGGCCGGCGACACGCCGTGCCGGGCCGCCCTGGACGCACACCGGGCGACCGGCGGGGCGCACCTGCCAGTTCGCCTTTGACCGCCTCGCGCTGCCACAATCACCGACGTGCCATTCCGTAACGTCGCCATCGTCGCCCACGTCGACCACGGCAAAACGACCCTGGTGGACGCGATGCTGCGGCAGTCGGGCGCCCTGACCCACCGCGGCGACGACACCCAGGAACGCATCATGGACAGCGGTGACCTGGAGAAGGAAAAGGGCATCACCATCCTGGCCAAGAACACCGCGGTGCACCGCCGCAACCCGGACGGGACCGTCACGGTCATCAACGTGATCGACACCCCCGGGCACGCCGACTTCGGTGGTGAGGTGGAGCGCGGCCTGTCCATGGTCGACGGTGTCCTGCTGCTGGTCGACGCGTCGGAGGGGCCGCTGCCGCAGACGCGGTTCGTGCTGCGCAAGGCGCTGGCGGCGCACCTCCCGGTGATCCTCGTCGTCAACAAGACCGACCGGCCCGACGCCCGCATCGCCGAGGTCGTCGACGCCAGCCACGACCTGCTGCTGGACGTCGCGTCCGACCTGGACGACGAAGCCGCCAAGGCCGCCGAGCACGCGCTGGGCCTGCCCACGCTCTACGCCTCCGGCCGCGCGGGCATCGCAAGCACCACCCAGCCGGCCGACGGCGAGGTGCCCGCCGGCGACAACCTGGACCCGCTGTTCGACGTCCTGATGGAGCACATCCCGCCGCCGTCGGGGGACCCCGAGGCGCCGCTGCAGGCGCTGGTCACCAACCTCGACGCGTCCGCCTTCCTCGGCCGGCTCGCCCTCATCCGCATCTACAACGGCAAGCTGCGCAAGGGCCAGCAGGTCGCCTGGATGCGGGAGGTCGACGGCCTGCCCGTGATCACCAGCGCCAAGATCACCGAGCTGCTCGCCACCGAGGGCGTCGAGCGCAGCCCCACCGACGAGGCGATCGCCGGTGACATCGTCGCGGTCGCCGGGCTGCCCGAGATCATGATCGGGGACACCCTGGCCGATCCCGATCACGCCCACGCGCTGCCGCGCATCACCGTCGACGAACCGGCGATCTCGGTGACCATCGGCACCAATACCTCGCCCCTGGCGGGCAAGGTGTCGGGCCACAAGCTGACCGCGCGGATGGTCCGCAACCGCCTGGACACCGAGCTGGTCGGCAACGTGTCGATCCGGGTGGTGGACATCGGCCGGCCGGACGCCTGGGAGGTGCAGGGGCGCGGCGAGCTGGCCCTGGCCGTGCTGGTCGAACAAATGCGACGGGAAGGCTTCGAGCTGACCGTGGGCAAGCCGCAGGTGGTGACGAAGACGATCGACGGCAAGCTGCACGAGCCGTTCGAGGCGATGACGATCGACTGCCCCGAGGAATTCGTCGGCGCCATCACCCAGTTGATGGCCGCCCGCAAGGGCCGCATGGAGGAGATGGCCAACCACGCGGCCGGCTGGGTCCGGATGGACTTCGTCGTGCCCAGCCGCGGCCTGATCGGCTTCCGCACCGACTTCCTCACCATCACCCGCGGCACCGGCATCGCCAACGCGGTGTTCGACGGCTACCGGCCGTGGGCGGGGGAGATCCGGGCCCGCCACACCGGCTCGCTGGTGTCCGATCGGTCCGGAGTCATCACGCCGTTCGCGATGATCCAGCTCGCCGACCGCGGGCAGTTCTTCGTCGAGCCGGGCCAGGACACCTACGAGGGCATGGTCGTCGGAATCAACCCGCGCGCAGAGGATCTCGACATCAACGTCACCAGGGAGAAGAAGCTCACCAACATGCGCTCGTCGACCGCGGACGTGATCGAGACCCTGGCCAAGCCGCTCGAGCTCGACCTGGAGCAGGCCATGGAGTTCTGCGCGCAGGACGAATGCGTCGAGGTGACTCCGGAGATCGTCCGGGTCCGCAAGGTCGAACTGGACGCCACGACC